>JALYLU010000021.1:0-8381 GCA_030774075.1 Actinomycetota bacterium
CCGTCGAGCCGCCGGGATTGGGCAACGGTCCCTTGTCGATCTGCACGATGTCGCGCCAGCCGAGCTCGGCGAGATGGCCGACCACCGAGTTCCCGACGATGCCGGACCCGATCACCACGACGTTCGCGGTGGTGGGGACGTCGCTCACGCTTGTGCTCCTCGACGTAGGGGGCGCGGGCCGAACCTTATCGACGCGTTCGATCGCCGGGCTCCGCTCCCCTGCGGTCGCTGCGCTGTCGTCTCACGGGAGCGTCACGCCCAGCTTGCGCGCGGCTTCGGTGACATGCGCAGTGACGGTGTCGACATCGACGTCGCCCGGAAAGCGGTAGCTCGGCCCGTGGCAGTGGACGGCCGCGATCGTCGCTCCGTGCGCGGCGACGACCGGTGCCGCGACGGAGTTGATGCCGTCGTCGAACTCGCCGATCGTCCACGCGTGACCTTCGCGGCGGATGCTCGCGAGCCGACGCTTGATGCGGGCGGGTTGGGTCATCGTTCGGTCGGTGAACCGCGCCGGCGGCCGCGCGAGATACTCCTCGACGAACTGCGCCGGTTGGGCGGCGAGCAGCACGAGACCCGACGAGACGACATGCAACGGGAGGCGCGTTCCGGTCCAGTTGCGTAGGGTGACCTCGTGCGTGTTCTCGACGTGATCGAGGTACACGACCTCGTCGCCCTGGAGCACCGACAAGCCCGACGTTTCGCCCGTCCGTGCGACGAGCTCGGCGAGCACCGGCCGCGCGCGCGTCACGAGCGTCTGCGATGCGTCGATCGCGCCGGCGAGCGCGTGGATGCCGGCGCCGATGCCGTACGTGCCCGAGTCGCCGATGCGGACCACCGCGCCGAGCGATTCCAGTGTGGCGAGCAGGCGTGCGACGGTGCTCACGGGCAAGTCGACAGCGCGCGCCACGTCGCTGATTCCGCCCGGCATACCCGCGACCTGCCGCAGCACCGCGAAGGCCCGGTCAACCGACTGCACACTTCCGCCGGACATGCCTCAGCCGATCTCGTCGGGCATCTCGGACTTGCGCCGGGCGATGAAGTCGTGGAGCTCGGCGTCGATCGCGTCGTCGATCTGGGGCGGTGCGTACGCGGCGAGGCGCTGCTTCCAGATCGCGTTGGCGCGCTGGGCGGCGTCGAGGCCGCCTTCCTCGAGCCACTGTTCGTAGCTCGCGTTGTCGGCGGTGGTCGACCGGTAGAAGGCGTTCTCGAAGTTGGCGAGCGTGTGCGCGCTTCCGAGGAAGTGTTGTCCGGGCGGGTTTTCGCGGATGGCGTCGAGTGCCTGGCCGTTCTCCGAGAGATCCACGCCCCGCACGAAGGTGGCCATCATGCCGAGCTGATCGTCGTCGAGGACGAACTTCTCGTAGCCGATCGCGAGCCCGCCTTCGAGCCAGCCGGCGGCGTGCAGCACGAAGTTGACGCCTCCGAGCACGGTTGCCTGCAGCGTGTTGGCCGACTCGTACGCAGCTTGCGCGTCGGGCAGCTTCGATGCGCACAACGATCCTCCCGATCGGAACGGCACCCCCAGCCGTCGAGCAAGTTGGGCGACGACGTACAGCACGAGCGATGGTTCGGGCGTACCGAACGTGGGCGCGCCGGTTTGCATCGACATCGACGAGGCGAAGGATCCGAACACGACGGGCGCACCCGGCCGGACGAGCTGCACGAACGCCATTCCGGCGAGTGCCTCCGCGAGCGTCTGCGCCGCGACGCCCGCAGTCGTGACGGGCGCCATCGCCCCGGCGAGGATGAACGGTGTGATGATGGTTGCCTGGTTGCCGGCCGCGTAGACCTGGGCGGCGGCGAGCATCGTTGCATCCCACACGAGCGGCGACGACGCGTTGATGAGGCTGGTCATCACCGTGCGATCGTGGAGGTCACCACCGAAGCCGATGCGCGCCAGCTCGATGCTGTCGGCGGCTCGGGGCCCGGCCGTGACGGAGCCCATGAACGGCTTGTCGCTGTAGCGCAGGTGTGCGTACACCATGTCGAGGTGGCGCTTGTTGACCGGGATATCGACCGGCTCGCACACCGTGCCACCGGAGTGGTGCAGGTTGGGGGAGAGATACGCGAGCTTCACGAAGTTCTCGAAGTCGGCGAGCGTCGCGTAGCGGCGTCCGGCGTCGAGATCGTGGACGAACGGCGAGCCGTAGTTGGGTGCGAAGACGGTGGCGTCGCCGCCGATCTGCACGTTGTGCTCCGCGTTGCGAGCGTGCTGGGTGTACACGGCCGGCGCGGTCGCCTGGACGATCGAACGGCACATTCCGAGCGGGAACCGGACGCGTCCACCGTCGACGTCGACGTCGGCGCCGGCGGCCGCGTACAGCGCGAGCGCGTCGGGATAGTCGCGCACGATCACCCCGACCTCCTCGAGGATCACGTCGGCGTTGTGCTCGATGATCGCGAGGCCTTCGTCGCTCAACACCTCGAACGGCTCGAGCGTGCGGGTGAGGAACGGTGATGCCTCTACGTGCGCGGCGAGGCGGGCCGCCTGCCGCCCGCGGCGGCCGCCGGTGCGGCCCCGCCGCGTCTCGGGAGCTGTCACCGTGGTCTCGTCGTCGCTCATCACCCTCCCCGTTGGTTCGTGCGCCGGGTTCGGCGCGGCGCCGCGTCGGTGGAGTCCGGGAAGCCCATCGCGCGCACGAAGTGCGCCTGGAAACCGGGCTCGATAGCCGTCTCGATCTTTACGATCTGCCGCGCGACGCTCGCGATCTCGCTTCGTGCCGCCTGCGAGAGGAGGGCGCGCACCGCGCCGCTCCCGGCCGCGTTGCCGACGTTGCGCGCGATGGCCGGGTCGCAGTCGGGGATCAGCCCGAGCACGAGCGCGTACAGGGGATCGATGTGGTTTCCGAACGCGCCGGCGAGACGGACGGAATCGAAGCCGCGCGTGCCAGCGTGATCCATGAGCAGGCGGACCCCGGCGTTGAGGGCGGCTTTGGCGAGCTGGATCGCGCGCACGTCGTTCTGCGTGATGCGGAGCTCACCCGCGGCGCTGTCGTACAGCGTGTACGCGAAGGTGCGGCCGTCGGGCACGACACGCGGCGAACGGTCGGCGGCGGCGCCGTCGATCGTGCCGTCGCGCTGGATCACTCCGGCGAGGAACAGCTCCGCGATGGCCTCGATCACCCCCGAACCGCAAACGCCCGTGATCTTGAGCGTGGCGGCCTGCATCGCGAACTCGGCCTCGTCCGACCAGGCGTCGACACCGATGACCTTGACGCGCGGCTCGAGTGTGTGGCGGTCGATTCGCACGAGCTCGATGGCACCGACCGTCGCGCGCTGGCCGCACGACAGTTGCGCCCCCTCGAACGCGGGGCCGGTAGGGCTCGACGTCGCGAACAGCCAATCGCGGTTGCCCAGGACGATCTCGGCATTGGTGCCGACGTCGACGAGGAGCATGACGGCATCGCCACGGTGCGGCCCCTCCTGCAGGACCGCGGCCGCGGTGTCGGCGCCGACGTGCCCGGCGATGCACGGCAACACGTGCAGGTGTGCATTGGGCAGACCGAGCTCGATGTCGTCGGCCAGGGTGTCGATCGGCTCGTCGGTGGCGAGCGTGAACGGGGCCGTGCCGAGCGGCGTCGGATCGATGCCGAGCACGAGGTGGTGCATGATCGGATTGCCGACCACCACGACGTCGACGACGCGATCCCGCTCGACGCCGGCCGGCGCGACGAGCTGATCGAGCACCTCGTGGAGACCGGCGCGGATCGCGGCCGTCAGCTCGCGCGCGCCGTCGTCGTGCATCATGACGTACGACACCCGGCTCATGAGATCCTCGCCGAAGCGGATCTGGGGATTCATGATCCCGGTCGACGCGACGACCTCACCCGTCGCGAGGTCGCACAGGTGACCGGCGACGGTCGTCGAGCCGATGTCGACCGCCACGCCGTACGCGGTGTCGACGAATCCGGGCCAGACCGCCGTAACCCAGCGCGCGCCGTGTACGGCCACGGTGACGGTGCGCGCCCCCTGCGCCAGCGCGGGCTGCAACGTGGCGAGCACCGCGGGCCGCATGTCGAGGCCGGTCAGTCCCCACTGATCGGCGAGCGCGTCGAGCAGGCGTCGGAGGTCGCTGCGATCGGCGCCGAGGTCGGGTGCAGGGACGTCGACGAGGTACAGACGAACGACGGGATCGATCACGAGATCGTCGAGGACGACCGACTTTCGAACCACCGGCCGGTGCACCTGACTCGCCGCCGGCACGTCGACGACAACGTCCGCCAGGATGCGCGCCGAGCACGCGAGCCGGCTCGGCGCGTCGAGTGGGCGCCTGCCGCGGTACGCGCGTTCGTCGCGGCTCGGAACATCGAGACTGGTGGGTTCGCTCACGATGGCGTGCTTGGCCATCTCGCCGAACGCGGGCGTGACCATGCACCGGCCGCAAAGCGCGCGGCCGTTGCAGACCGAGTCGAGGTCGACGCCCAGGCGGCGCGCGGCATCGAGCACGGTCGTGCCAACGGGCACACTTCCCCTGCGTCCGCTCGGTGTGAACACCACGGTCGCGTCGGCGTGCGTCGTCGCGGTCACGATCGCGGCTCGGTTCGGTCGGGATCCCAACCACCATTGGCGACGAAGCGCTGCAGCCGCTCGCGCGGAAAGGCCACGTCGAGGCGGTGCGCTTCCTGTTCGGCGGCCGTTCGGTTTCCGTCCGGTCCGGTCGGAACCGCGAGCGACGCGCGTCGCCACTCGCCGACATACTCGCTTGCCGTCTTCTTGTCGGCCATCATCGCGGCGTCGTCGATGGCGCGCTGGAAGCGGCGCGGCAGCACGACTTGGTGCTTGTCGGCGCCCGACCGCGCGTTCACCTGAGCTGGTATGTCTCGCCACGAGATGACGACGAGCTCATTACCGCGTCGCGGCATGGTGTGCCTGCTGACTGCTGACGAACGCGAGCACGGGGGCGCGGAGTCCGTCACGGCCGGTGGGGTGGTGGACGAATGGGAGACCGAGACGAGCCGCGGCGTCGCGAGCACGCGCGAGGACATCAGGACCGGGCTCTTGCGACAGCAGCACCACGCGTCGGTAATTCGCGAAATACGTCTCTCGAAGCTCGGGATGACGGTCGAGGCCCAGCCCGCACCAGACCAGGGCGTCGAAGTGCTTGGTCAGGAAGTCGGTGAGATAGAAGGTCCCGAGCTCTTCGTCGTGCATCGCCGCGAACTGCTCGGATCCGGCGAACACCTCGTAGCAGTGCGCGCCCGGGAGCCGGTGCACGCCTGGGAACTCGTCGAGCAGCGCGTCGAGCCCGCCGCCGGTTCCGCAGTCGGCGTACGCGACGAACACCGGCCGGCGCGCATCGATGGCGGCTTGCAGTCGCGGTCGCAACAGGACTGCGATCGTGTCGGGACGGTTGTGGAGGTTGGCCGGCAGGTACGCGACGTCGACGTGCGCGTCGAATCCACCGGCCGCGAGCACGGCGCGCAGATCGCCGGCAAGCGCGCCGCACGCGAGCACGAGCGGTCGGGACATCAAACCGTTCACGCCGCTCGATGGGCGCGGACGAGCGCCTTGGCCGTCTCGGCCGCGACCGACGCGTCGCGGCAGTACGCATCGGCCCCGATGGCGGCGCCGAACTCCTCGTTGAGTGGCGCGCCTCCGACGAGCACGATGTAGTCGTCGCGGATTCCCTTGGCGACGAGCGTCTGAATGACAACCTTCATGTAGGGCATCGTCGTCGTGAGCAGCGCGGACATACCGAGGATGTCCGGCTTGTGTTCGTCGAGCGCGGCGATGAAGGAATCAGTGTCGGTGTTGATGCCGAGATCGAACACCTCGAAGCCGGCACCCTCGAGCATCATGGCAACGAGGTTCTTGCCGATGTCGTGGATGTCGCCCTTCACGGTGCCGATGACGACCTTGCCGATCGGCTCGACACCGGTCTCGGCGAGCAGCGGGCGCAGGATCGCCATGCCGGCCTTCATGGCGTTGGCCGCGAGGAGCACTTCGGGCACGAACAGGATGCCGTCGCGAAAGTCGATGCCGACGATGCGCATGCCCTCGACGAGGGCCTGGTTCAAGACGTTGTCGGCGGTCCAGCCGCGCCCGAGGAGCAGGTTGGTGCCTTCGGCGATCTCGTCGGCCAGACCGTCATAGAGATCGTCGTGCATCTGGGCGACGAGCGCGTCGTCGGCGAGACTCGAGAGATCGATCTCCTCGGCGTCGCCTGCCACGAGCGAAAGCGTAATCCACGATGTGGAAAGGATCCACGATCCGGCAAGCCGCGCAATCTTCGCGTTCCGCCACGCGGTGGGCGAGCGAGGCGCGACAGTCGAACGCCGCGCCTCGTCAGACCTTGCGACCGCTGAACGCGAGGAGCCGTCGCGTGACCGGCGCGTCGGTCGGGCAGGGCTGTTCGGCGTCGAAGACGCCCGGCATACGGAGCTCCGGTCCGATCATCTGCTTGCCCATCTCGAGCGCCGCCTCGAGGAGCTCGGTGTCGGCGATCGTCTGGCCGGTCGACTGCGCGATGTCGGTCGCGTGCGTGGCGACGTCGAAAACCGCGATGTTGAGCGCGACGCCCGCGGGCATCTCCCCGAACGGGAGGGTGACAAGCTTCGAGAGGTCGAGCCCGTCGAACGCCGACATGGCGCGATTCGACGCGGTCGCCCAGGCCGCCTTGTAGTCGGTGCCGATGTTGTCGCCACCCATGAGCTGACCGACGAGGTCTTCGGGAACCGAGCCCTGCTCGGCCGAGATCGCGAACATGGTCGCGCCCCCGGTGATGTGGTTGACGACGTCGCGCACGGTCCACTCGGCGCAGGGTGTGCTGTTTCCGAGCTGGTCGGGGCTGAGGGAGTCGACCACCCGCGTGGTCTCGTTGACTACCCGCTGCAGAAGTTCGACGCTCATGATCCGGTACTCCTCGATGCTTGTGCGCCAACGGCGCAGAGATGGCGTGCTCTGACTGTTCGTCACCGGGCGGGCAACAGGATCACTCGGCTCGAGCGACACCGCGTTCGGGGTACGTACTCCGCCACGAAGGCGCCCACGATGGTGCCCCGGAGCTCTCCCGGGGGTCAAGCGGTCGGCCGGTGTTGGCACGAACGCACGGGCGACGGGCCCCTCGTGATCGCGCATGCCGCCGCCACCGAGGCTGGGAGAGCGGCTCGTGTACGCGCTGATCCACGTTCGACGCCCGGAACTTCGCACCGTGCTACGGGAGTTCATCGGGTCCTGCAGCCCGGCGGCCGCGCCCTGTTCTCCGCTCACGAAGGACAAGGTGAGGTTGAGCACGACCAGTTTCTCGAGCAGCAAGTGCCATTCGTCGCGACCTTCTCATTGAACTTGGCGACCTGGTCGACGCGAGCCAAGCCACTGGGCTTACAGTCACGCGGGCCGAGCGACGAACGCCATATCCGTCGGACTCTCAAACCGTTCGACTCTATGTAGATGCGACGAGGCCAATGGAGCTGGGGTTGACAAAGTGGCAGGTGACCACAGTTCTCACGCGGGACGGGCACCTCCGTGTTTGGCGAGCATGGTGCTCACCAACTCGTCTCACCTCTCGATGATCTCGCGCACGACGCGCTCATTCTCGTTGACGACGCTCCTGGCGAAGTGCTAAGCCGTCCCCGAAGGAACAAACTCACCTTGTTTCGGGTGGCACGTCTCGATTCACGGGAGAGCGGAACGATTCATCGTTTGACTCGGCGCCGGCACTTTGCAAGCGCCGAGATAGGGGGATACGTCATGCGTGTGCTGCGCGCGTTCATCATCGTCATCGTCGCCTTGGGGGTACTGCTTGTCGCCTCGCCCGCCTCGGCCCAGGTCAGTCAGATCTCGTTCGGACAGCCACGACTCGGTCCAGAGGGTGCCTCGGTCGTCATTCCCATGACGGTCGTGTGCGATGTCGGCTTCAACCTCGCGTTCGGCGACGTCGGCGTGTCGCAGTCTTCCGGTCACAAGCTCGCCTCCGCGTTCGGGTTCTTCAGCAACAACTATCCCGGCGTCCCCTGCACGGGCGCACCGCAGGCGATCACCATCCGAGCGTTTGACTTCAGTCCCTACGCGTTCAAGCTGGGCAGTGCGGCTGCCTTCGCCGATGTCACTGTGTTCAACCCTGTCACCGGTGACCTCATCACCAAGACGACGGACCCACAAGTCGTGCGTATCACGAGGTAGGCCACGCAGGTTGGGAACGCCCGAACGGGTTCCGAGCCTCGACCGACTCGGAACCCCACGGGAGCGCACTACCGCTCCGACATCGCATGAGTTCCGTGCTCGATCAGCCCGTGGGGCCGAAGCGTTCGACCCGGATTCGTTCCGGCGGTATGCCGACGCCGATGAGCACGTCACTTGCGGCGTCGGCGAAGCCGGACGATCCGCAGACGTACGCGCGCACTCCAGGAGTGACGGGCTGGGGGATGTCGTCGCGTGAGAGC
>JALYLU010000021.1:8391-16886 GCA_030774075.1 Actinomycetota bacterium
CCGCGCGGGCGGACGCGAGAACGCGGGCGGCGTCGCGCGCGTGTAGATGAGTGTGGTCTCCGGTCCGACGATCTCGTCGGCGTAGTAGAGATCGCCAGGCGTGCGCACCGACACGACGAGCCTCACCAGGTCCGACCTGCCGGTTCGGCGCGCGAGTCGAAGCATCGCCATGAGCGGGACGACGCCGGAGCCGCCGCCTATGAGCAGAGCCGGCGAGTCGCCGTTCCACACGAACCAGCCGCCGATCGGTCCTCGGATCTCGAGCTCGTCGCCGACGGTGACATCGTCGTGCAGAAACGTCGACACCTCACCGCTGTCGAGACGCTCGACGGTGAGTTCGAACTCGCGTGACTCATCCGGTGCGGAGGCGATCGAATACGAGCGCGCCGCCGTATAGCCGTCGGGCGCGGTGAGTCGCACCACATAGTGCTGGCCCGCGAGATGCGCCGACCGCTCGGGCAGCACGAACCGAAAAGTCTTCGCCCGCGCCGTCTCCGGTCGGATGGCGACGACTCTCGCGCTCTGCCACAACTTCGCGCTCGGCGCCGGGGCCGTCATCGACGCGAATCCACTCAGTCTCCCTGGTAGCGCTGCTCGAGCCAGGGGTCGCCTCGGTCGTGATAGCCGTTCTGTTCCCAGAAGCCGGGCTCGTCGTGATCGAGAACGCGTAAGCCGGCGACGAACTTCGCGCTCTTCCAGAAGTAGAGGTGCGGAACCAGAAGACGGGCGGGGCCGCCGTGCTGGGGTTCGAGCGGACGGCCGTCGAAGTCCCATACCACCCACGCCTTTCCACCGGTCACGTCCGCGAGCGGGAGGTTTGTCGTGTAGGCGGTGTGCGAGAACGCGAGCACGTGCGTTGCGTTCGGTTGCACGCCGACCGCGTCGAGCAGCATGTCAACCGACACGCCCGTGAAGTTGACGCCGAGCTTCGACCACGTCGTCACGCAGTGGATGTCGCCGGAGTAGGTCGACGGCGGGAACGCATGCATCTCGTCCCAGGTCCACGATGTCGGGCGTTCGACGAGCCCCTCGATGCGAAACGTCCACGTCGCGGTGTCGAGGCGCGGCGTGACTTCCGCAGTGAGCACGGGCCAGCTCCTGCCAGTGTCGTATTGACCCGGCGGGAGCCGCGGGTCGCGATTCGCGCGTCCGCGACCGGCGAAGCCTCGAGTGAATCTCGCCATGACGATCGCTCCTCGGTCGAATCGCGGCCGCATCCATGATGGCGGGCGCGTACCCCGAGGTCGAGTCGACCAACGTCGTCCGCATCGCGATGGCTACCGCGTCTTCGGGCAACAGCTGCCGCACTGAGGTCACGGGATCGCGTCCAGGCGGTTCCGGAGCGCTAAACATCCGACACTGCCTCTGTAGTTCGTGTGTCAACACCCGCTCAGAGACCGTCGGACGGAGCCTTTATGGACAGGGGCACGCCGTTTTACGTCCACCCTTCGAGGCTCTCGGGCTTCGGCCTACTTTCTCCACGGCGCCCACTTGTTGTCAGAGTCACATTGCCTGTCCTGGTGATCGCCACGTGTCTCGACGTCGCCACGGCGATCTCATGGGACCGTGAGTTCGGCTGTCGACAGAGACTGCGGGCCGGTCCCAGACCCGTTGACTGCAGCGACGAGGAACGTGTACGGGTGGCCGCTCATCAGATTCGTGACGGTCGCCGTGGTCCCGGAGCCCGAGAACGTCGAGGCCGGGAGCGGAGTCGACTTGTAGCGGGGTGTGACGACGTACGCCGTGACCGGCCCGGTGTTCGTGACTGCGGGTGCGGTCCAGTGCAGTACGACCGAGCCGCGCAGGCCTGCGGTCGCGGTCACGCCGGCCCCGCGGCCGTTGACAGCTGCGATCGTGAACGTGTAGCTGCGGCCGTTCGTCAGGCCGGTCACGAGGCCGGCCGATGTGGAAGCCGGGAACGAGACCGCCGGGGAAGTAAACCCCCCGCTGCGTGGTGTCGCTCGGTAGGCGATGATCGACGAGCCGTTCGTGGCCGTAGAAGCTTTCCAGTGAAGAGTGGCGGTGCCGTTGCCGGGCGTCGCTGACACCGTCAGCGGTGGCGTCGGTTCCCCGATCGTGATCGGGCCGGTCGATTGTGACGGGATGCCCAGCCCGATGGCGTTCACGGCGAACGTCGTGAAGGTGTATGTCTTGCCGTTGGTGAGGCCCTTCACGACGACAGAGGTAAACGTGGTTGCGGTCACGCCCGAGACGGCCACGTTGGTCGACTGGACCGGCGTCGTCCCGACGTACGGGACGACCTTGTAGCTCGTGATGGGTGAGCCGCCCGTGCTGAGCGGACCGTACCAGCCGAGCGTTGCCTGCCCGTCGCCTGTGACGACCGACACGTTGCGCGGCGGGTATGGGGGTACGTTCGTGAGCGTCGTCGACGGATGGACCGGCAGCAGCATCGGCGCGCGCGGCGTCTGGGTGAAGTCGAAGTCGGCCGTCAGGTCTCCGAGGATCGAGGTGTTCTCGCGCACGCTCGGGCGCGGGTCGGGCCGTCCGTCGGTGGCGGGATCGAGCCTGGCGCCACTGAGGAAGTCGTCTTCGATGAACTTCAGATACGCGTCGAAGCTCAGTGTTTGGTGGTCGATGTAGCCATGTTTTGCGTACGGGCTTATGACGATGCCCGGGACGCGTAGCCCATAGCCGTTCACGTCCACACTCGGTGGCACGACGTGGTCGTAGAAGCCACCCCGGTCGTCCCATGCCAAGAAGATGGCCGTCGATGACCAGTCCGGGCCGCTCATGACCGCGTTGACGAGGCTGGTCACGTACGACTGACCGGCGGCGACCGACGACGGCGGGTGCTCGCTTACGTCACCCGAAGGCACGATCCACGACATCGCGGGCAGCGTCCTCCCTTCGCAGCCGAGTAGAAGTTCGAGACCGATTGGATGTTGCCGACCTCACCGTCGGCACGGACGGTGTCGAAGTACGGCAGCGGATTCCAGATGCCAAACGTGGATGGCTGCTGCTTGACTGGCGCGGCACGCGATCTGCGCGTCGTTCCGGCAGTCGGGTTCGGTTCCCGACACGACGTAGTAGCCCCACGACACGGCCGCCTTGTGCAACAGGTAGGTGAGGTCCGTCCACGCGTAGACCGGTGAGAGCGGGTTGAGCTGTAGGTTCGTCGGATCACCGGCGATCGCGGGTATCCAATTGTGCCAAGCTCGGCACCCTCGGACGGACGCAAGAACTGAACCATAAGGGCAATCTGCGCCAAAATCGACGGTGCAGCGTTAGGGCGGTGGGACATACGCGGGGACAAACTCGGAGACAAACCCCGGCGCGCCGACTCGCTGCACGAAGGCTAGTTGGGCACGATGCTGTCGTCGGTGACGGCTCCGCGGCGCAACGGCGGATGACGCGCCGGAGGTGTCGAGCGTGCGGCTCCGGTCGTCGGAGAACCCGATCTAGTAACGCTGACCGGCAATGTTTGTGGGTCGCGTCCACTTTGCGCGCGTGGTCGCGCAGACTCGGGTGTGGCTGAACGTGTGCTGGTGAGGGATATCTCCAACGATGAGGGTCGCACGGCAACGACGCCCGTCTTTTGAGGGTGTTAGCCTCGGACAATGCGCCGTTGGGCGGGACGTATCGCGTCGGCATCAGGGTCCGGGTTGGCTACGACCGAGAAGTTCGGCGGGCTTGTCCTGGTCGCGTTGGGCGTAGTTGTCGTCACCGCAGGAGCGAATGAGTTCGGTCGGCTTGCGCTAGCCGTGGTCTGCTTCGTTACAGGTGCACTTGCCGTAGTTATGGGCTTTGTCAGTCCGGTGGTCGTCAGGTCGCTCCGCGGGCGGGCACGCGAGGGGCACGAGATCCAAGTGACATTGATGCCGCCGCGACTTGTCCGCAGTGGTTGGTTGTTGAGATTGAGAGTGCAGAATCTCGGCCGTCCTGCAACATTTGAAGGCGAGGTCAGTCCGCTCGAAAGATTGCCAGGCGGACACCGGCGCTCGTGGGCGTCTCTGGCATGGCGTCACCACGAAGGAACACGCCAAGTTCGCCTGGGATATGGAGACGCAGAGATTCTACGCCTTGCTATAGCTCGGACGGCATGGCCAGATCCGCATCTTCTCCTCCTGGATAGGGATGATCAGGTTGGTCCGCCGGAACTGCGCTATGCGGTTGATGCTGACCGACCGGTCCTCGTGGCCGTCAGGATCCGAGATGCCGAGAGCAAGCAGATCGTGACTGAGAAATGCATCAGCATCTCGTTTCGCGTGCATGACCTCGTACCGACCGTGGTATTCGCCCGAGACGTCGACTACGGAATGGGACCGACAATTCCAGGTGGTCCCGCCGCGATGGATCGCTCTGGATCGACAGACCTGCTTGAGCCAGCACCGTCGGTTACCTCGCCAGTGATCCAGGCTTCGGATTCCTCGCAGGGAGTGAGCCTGGAAGGGTGGCGTTCCACACCGCAGGACCTCGCCTATCTACAAGACATTCTTCGTTGTTCAGTCTGTGGGTCGTCCTACGACGCGGGCGAAGACGCACTGACGTGTAGTGGCTGCGGAGTGCGTTGCTCGGTTCTCGAGGGTGTCCCGGTACTTACGAAGGATTCCACGATCGAAACGAAACTGGAAGAGATCGACTACGACGCGGTGCACGGCGTCACCGCGCAGCGGATCCGCGTCACCGGCGCGCGGTGGAAGGAGATGCTCGAACGTCTCGGGCTCGAGCGCGAGTGCGCACTGGAGATCGGCGCTGGGACGGGTGCACTAACTCTGGGTCTTCTGCAAGAGAAGGCCGTCGGCAGACTCACGGCTACGGACGTGTCCCACAAGTTCCTCCGGATGCTTGGAGCGCGCATACCCAGTTGTGAAACGCCCGTGTCCCTTATCGCGTGCGATGCCAATGAGCAGCATTTTCGCCCGGAAGCATTCGACCTCGTGGTCGGCAATCTGATTCTGCATCACCTGCTCGACTACGACGTCACGCTTCGAAACTGCCATGACATGCTCAAGCCGGGCGGAGCAGCGGTGTTCTTTGAGCCGGTTCTTAAGGGAAAGATCATCGTCACGTTACTCTTAGCCCTTATGCTCAAATGCGAGGAGACCACACGCGGCGACGTGCTTTCACCTGCGGATCGGCAGCAGATTCGCAAGCAGATCGGAAATCACTTGAAGTCGAAGTGGTATCCACAGGATCGGGAATCGCTCGCGCAAATCGAAGATAAGTACATCTTCTCGATCGATCAGCTACGCGAGACGGGCAAACAGGCCGGGTTTGCTCAGATCGATTTTCTGAACAATGAGGAAGTGGTACCAACCTACTGGCCATATTTCGCCGAGACCTGCCGGAGCATAGGTATTCCGCGAGAGAAGAGCGAGCATTACAAGTGGATCGGCGACCAGTTCGCCAACACCTACGGCCTCATGTTCTCTGACCAGTTGGTCACCCCAACCGGATTCTTCGTGTTCCGTAAGTAGCGATTCGACGAGGAGTATGCCGTAACGCAAAGGAATGCACGCCGGGCACTGGGCGCGCAGTTGTCGATCCGTCTCCCTCGGCGCCCGGGTCAACATCGGCACCGTCGCGTAAACGACGCTCAGGTAGGCAAGCGACTCTGCGGCGGTTCCAAGCGGTGACCAGCGCCAACGGAATTTCGCGCCGTCCCCGCTCAGGCTCAGCGACGCGTCCCCCGCGCCCGCTTCCACGTTCCGCCGTCGCCGAAAGAACGTTTCACGCGGCACCTGCGACAAACCTCTAACCAGGGCAGAGGCGGTTTGTTCGCACCGCCCGCTGTGGCAGGCCTCGATCTGCACTGCCGCGCGCCTGCCGCGTAGTATGTAGCGCACGCAGAACCGGCCTACGTCGTGGGAGACCCTGGAATGTCCGATCAATCCTTTGATCCAACTCGATTCTTCGATCACTTCTCGAGGTTTGTCGAGACGGACGAGTTGGGTTCGGTCGTGGACCGGCTCAATGCTCGTTATCTGGGGATCATTCATGAGAATCGCGAGCTCATTGAGGGAGCGACGATCCTCGACCTCGCAAGCCACGACGGTCGGTTCAGTTTCGCGGCCCTGCAAAATGGCGCGGCGAAAGTTGTCGGGATCGAATTCGGAGCGGACTTGGTGCGAAAGAGTCTGGCGAACATGGAATATTACAACGTTCCCGCAGATAAGTACGAGTTCCTTTCGGGAGACATCTTCGAGCTTATCGATCAGATAGAGGATTGCGACGTCGTCTTTTGTTTCGGAATCTTCTATCACATAAATTCTCACTTGCTCTTGCTGACGAAGATCGCGGAGCTCGACCCTCGGACGCTGATCGTCGATACGAACATCTCTCAACTCGAGCCCGCGGTCATCGAGCTTCGCGGCCCAGTCAACGGTCGCCCTCTTCGCCTCGGAGAAGCGGTGGAGGGTTATCCGAGCCGTGCTGCACTCGACGCGATGTTGTCCAGCTTCGGATGGAGCTATGACTATTTCGACTGGGAACGATCGGGACTGCTCGAGCGGACGCAAATGCTGGATTATCGACGCGGGAAACGGGTCAGCGTGATGGTGGACTGTAACCGGCAGGTCTTGTCAGCGGAGGAGCGGGAACGCGCGGTTCAAATGGTGCTCGATACCCAGCGAGATCGACGTTCGCAATGGCACACGATCTTGGAGGTCGCGTCGCGATTCGGGGTGACGCGCCAGGCCTTGCACTCCTGGGTCCGCAAGGCCGAACGCGCCGCGCTTCAGCCGGCCGACCTCTCGCAGCGAACGCCTCCGGGAAGCGCCCCGAATTGACGCGTGAGCGAGGGATTCGGCGTTCCAGGGATCGTCTCGTCCGCTTCCAACGATGCGCACATCGGAGCGTTGAGTATCGGTGAAGCGTTCGTGGCCGACCTGCGGCCAGCGGGGGATCCGATACAACGCAGCGCCGCGTCGTCCGCGATGACACCGCGCCTCTTGTTGCACGCGCCGACTGACGTCGTCGATCGGGGTGTTCGCCAACCTGATGGCGTGGAAGTTATCGACCACGATCGTCGCGTCACCGAGCCGATCGGACAGCCCGGTCGCACAACGAGATGCTCGACGGCATGTCCCTCACGGCCGTCGCGTACGCGCTCGCGTTCGGCGAGCTGATCCAGCCGACTTCGTGGGCCGGCGCGTTCCGATCAGCCGAAGAACGTCGAGCTCGATGGCAGAAGCACGACGTCGGTTGCCACGAGGCGAACGGGTTTCGTCGTGGTGGTTTGCGCGTGCGCGATGACCTTGGCGCCGGATGTGATATCGGTTCGCGGCGCGACAGTCGCGTTGTCGACCGCGGCACCGACCACGCTGACTCTCGCCGCCAGCCGACCCGCCTTCGTTCGCAGCCATACGAATCCGAACCCGGCCTTGACGATGGGCAGACCGATCCGCGCGGAGAGTGGGAGCACGAGAATCTCCTGAGCGACGCCCGGACTTCCGGGCTTCATGCGGAGGAGTCCACGAGTCCCCGCCTTCACGTCGCTGTCAACTCCCGACGTGGCCGTCAGGATGCGCGTCGATCGCGTCGTCGGCAGATGGCGCGATTGACCGCTCGGGATGCGGAGTGTCACCGAGGTTGCGTCGACGGTCGTGACGACCCCGATGACTTGGACCCCGGCCGCCGTCTTCTGCTTCGCAGTCGCTTCTTTCTTCTGCTGTGTGTTGGAGCGCGCCTGGTGGTAGTCGAGCGCGAAGACGGTTCCGGCAGCCGCGATCAAAACCAGGACGACGAAACCGCCGATGACGGCGCGAGTCCGACGTCTGCTCCTCGCCACTACATCTCCCCCGGTGTCGCGCTCAATGTTTCGGACCCCTGCGCCCGTGTGCTCGTTGGTCGATCCTGTCGAGCGCCATGGTGATCAACCACCACGATGCGAGTCCGTGCTGGCACCACGCGTCGGGTGCAACGACGCAGTCGTCCGGGCACCGGCACACACCATCGGCGATCCACTCCACGAGCGTGTCGCGCTCTGGTGGTGCCCACCCGCTGTTTACCTCGAACCACGCGAACGTGTTTTGGAGAGCCTCGTCGGCGGTCTCGACCATCGACGACAGTATGCCGCGGGTTCGCGAGACAACGAGCGGATGCGGTTGCACGAGTGAGCGCGCGCCCGTCCGACGTAGATTGCGTCCATGGCGGACCATGTTGTGACGATCCGACAGCCGAAGCGCGAGGTCGGAAATAGTGATGTCGTCTTCGAAGTCTTCACCGACGACGGCGGCAAGCTCGGGGAACTGCGTATCAGTAAGGGTGGCGTGCTGTGGTGGCCGAAGGGCGCCAAGACGCGAAAGATCGATTTGACCTGGGAGCAATTTCGCGACCGCATCGAAAGGCGAAGGCGGTAAGCCCTCAGTCAACCCGTTCACCCCTGGCTGCCCGCGCTGCGAACGAGGGCCGATAGGTGAGCGGGTTCGCCCAGTGCGACGAGGACGTCGCCTTGCCGCAATGAATCGTCGACTTCGTGCCACTTGTGGAGGTGTTGCTCGCGCCGCAGACCGAGGATGTGCACGCCGACGTGT
>JALYLU010000022.1 GCA_030774075.1 Actinomycetota bacterium
CGTAACTCGCGGCCACATCCGTCGCCGCCCGCCCATCGCCGTGTACCGCCGCGTTCGTGAGGCGCGCGCCCAACTCCACAGTGAAAGAAAGGACCAGGAGTGCCGTCGCCTGCCCGCGCGGCCAGTGATCGAACGCGTAGAGCATGCGGCTGCGCAGCGACTGGTACAGCTGGGCTCGGCGATCCTGGGCGGAACTCACGTTGCCGGCGTGGAAGACGGTCGCAGGCTTGAGGAAATAGGATCGCGCTCCAACGGTGCGGGCGCGCCGCGCGAAGTCGACCTCCTCGAAGTACAAGAAGTAACGCTCGTCGAATCCGCCGAGGCGCACAAAAAGCTCGCGTCGTACAAAGAAGAAGGCGCCGATCACCTGGTCGACGAGTCGGCTCTCGGTCGTTTCGGCGGTGGTGAGGTGGTGCGGGGGAAACAGCGTCGGCAGGATGCGGTCAAGGCCCGTCATCTTCCCGAACAGCACCCGCAGGGTCGGGAACCGGGCGCAGGACATCACCGGACGGCCTTGGTCATCGACCATCTGGGCACCACAGATGCCGATCGGAGTGACCGTCCCGTTCGCCATGAACGTGGTCACCGTCCGCAGGGTGTCAGGGAACAGCCTCGCGTCGGGGTTCAGGAACAACAAGAACTCACTCCGGCTTCCTGCTGCACCCTGGTTGCAGGCTGCAGCGAAGCCGACGTTGCCGCGATTGTGGATGAGCTCGAGCGGCAGGTCGAGTGCCTCGAGGGACGTCATCGACGCGTCGCAAGAGGCGTTGTCGACGACAGTGACCCGCTCGACGGTGCACGCCGGGCTGCGTGCCGCAAGGATCGACCTCAGGCAATCGCGCAGGTAATCCCCGGTGTTCCAGTTGACGATGATGATGTCGATCGAAGGCGCGCTCATTCGCCACGGTTACGCTTTTGGGCGCGCGACCCCACGCCGACGGCTTCCTCCCAGCGGCTGAGCCAGGCGTTGTACGAGTAGTGACGTTCGGCCACATCGCGGACGTGGCGTCCCAAGGCTTCGCGGGCGGCGGTCGGCCGCGTGAGCAGATCGATGATGGAGTCGACCCATTCGTCGGTGCCGAGGGCCGCCGGCATACGAAGTTGCGACAGCAACGACTCGTTGATCCCGATCGGGCTGCCAATGGCCGGCACGCCGGCCGCCGCATACTGCAACAGCTTGTAGCCGCTCTTGCCGCGCGTGTAGGGCTCGTCCGGCAACGGCATGAGGCCCAGGTCGAGCTCGGAGAGTCGCTGATGCTGCACGTGTTCCGACCAAGGCACCCGATCGACGAAGGTCTCCAGGTCGCCGAGGCGGCGTGTGGTCGTGCCGATGAGCAATAGGCGGGCGCCGGTCCGCCAGTGGATCTCGTGCAACGCCGGCGCGACGAGCCGGAGGTAGAGTTCGTTGTCGGCCGATCCAATCCACCCGAGCGTCGGCGGGTCCCTCACCTCGTATTCAGTCTTGAGACGATATGAGTCGGTCGACACACAACTGGGGATGACGACGACGTCGTTGTTGTGCTGCGAGGCCCAGTCGGCCAGCACCGGACTCCCCGCGATCACCCGATCGGCGCGCTGCACGGACGCGAGAACCTTAGGCGCCTTCGGGGCGACTTTGCGCAGGCGGCCGCCTTGGTCCTGATCCCACTGGAGGGCGTCGTCGAAGTCGTACACGGTGGTCTCGGCGCTTGCCAGCAACCGGCGCTCCAGCCCGCCGCGACTGAACGGCGATGCCTCTCTGTGCAGGAGCAGGAGCTCGGGTCGGCTCGCGGCCAGGCGGCGGAGCCGGCGCTCGGCGCCCAGCACCGCGACCGGGTGGCGGGCGAGGTAGGAGGCGCTCGCGTTGTGATGCGAGAGATAGCTGCTCACCTCGTGCGGTGCACTCGTGCGGTCGAGCCACCCGAACACCCGCACCCGCGAGCTGGGGCCCGTCCTCCCGTACGGGGTGACTGCGTGGATCATGGCTGGCCGGCGGCCGCCAGCGCCTCGCGTTCGACCGCGCGCAACAGGGCGAACGCCAACCCCACCGACAGGTAGAACAGGACGCGCAGCACTGTGCCTTCGAACGTGGACTCGAACAAGAACCCGACCAGCTGGACGAGCACCGTGTACGCCAGCACGCCACCCAGGGCGGTCGTGCGTCGTCGGCGGAGAAATGTGCCCGGTATCGACCAGAGCGCGCACGACACCACCAGCCCGAGGGGAAGGCCGAACGCCACCGCTTGTTGGAGATAGGTGTTGTGGACCCCGAGCGCGATCGCCGGGTCGTGGTCCGGGACCACCCCCGCGCCGTAGCCAAGCAGCGGTCGTTGCGCGATCTTGGTCCAGCCGACCGCGGCGAGATCGGACCTCAAACTCACGTTGGTGGTGCTGAGCCGTTCCCCGATGAACTCGTGCGCGGTCGGGTCGACGGAAATGAACACCACGACGGCAATCGCGCCGACCACGACACCGGCGGCGATCTTGCCGACGCCGGCGCGCTCGGGCGCGCGGCGCGGTTTGCGCAAGGGAAGGTACAACCCGCCGGCGATCAGGAACGCCAGTGACGTTCCCCGCGACAACGTCAAGAAGATCGCGATTAGCACGATGAACCCGGCGCGAGAGACGCGCCGGTCGTGACGGGAATGTCCCCAATACAACAAAACCGGCACGAAGAAGGCGAGCGCCGCGGCCAGGTTGTTGGACCGGCCGAGCACCGGATGTGAAAGGCGGGTGTAATAGGAGATGTAGTCGCCCGAGGAGTGCTTCAGACCCGACTCTTCGGGCCCGAAACCCGGCACGCGCAGCTCGAGGAGTACCGCAGGCAGGATCAACAAATATGCGAATCGCTTGATGTAGGTGATGATGCGAGCACTCGAGAGGCCATCGAGCTCGCGGATCACGAACAGGAAAGCAACGACCCCTTCGGCGTAGACGATGACGGTTCGTATGGTCACTGCCCGGTCCTGGGACCAGACCACCGACGCGATCGCCACGAGCAGCGGAAGACACAAAAGGCGGAACAGCGCCCGGCTGCCGGTGTCGAGCGGACGGAAGGCGAGGTCCAAGAACAGGGTCGCCGCCGCCAGGATCAACAGGGGGTCAAGCACCGAGACCGAGCTGACGACGGGAAACGACCCCGCGATGCGAACCGGCATCGCGGCCAACAGCAGCGCTAGCGTGAGCGCGATCCGCGGTCGCCCAGGATCAGGCCCCCCGCGTATCGGCGCCTGCGCCGCTTCGATACTCATGGACGAGCGAACCATAGTAGGCAGTTCGCGCAGCCCGCCGACAACACCGCGCTCCACCGCGGTGGCGGCGAACTCGCAAACCAGGGGCCCCGCATTGGACCTGAAGCAATACGTCAGAGTGCTCACGGCGAACTGGTGGCTCATCGCGATCAGCGTTGTGATCTGCCTCGTCGCCGCAAACCAGTTCGACGCGCACCGGACCCCCACCTACGAGGCCAAGACCCAGCTGTTCGTGTCGATCGGTGGCACGCCCGAGAACCTCGACCAGACCCAGCAAGGAGGACTGTTCAGCGTCGAGCGCGCGAAGTCCTACGCCGAGGTCGCCTCCAGCCCAGCACTCGCGGAGGCGGTCATCAAACGCCTCCACCTGCACGAGAGCACCCGCGACCTCCAAGCCAACGTGCGCGTGTCGGTGCCGCTGGACACGGTTGTGATCAACGTGACCGTCACGGACTCGTCGCAGGCGCAGGCCAAAGCGATCGCCGACGCCGTCGGCGTGGAGTTCCCCGGCTTCGTCAACCGGCTCGAGGCACCCCAGGAACAGCATGCGTCGCCAGTGAGCGTGGCCATCGCGAGCCCCGCGCAGCTTCCCACCCAGCCCATCTCTCCCAAGAAGTCCCTCGACCTCGTCCTCGCCGGCATCCTCGGTGTCGTGCTCGGCCTCGGCGCAGCCGTCCTGCGCGAGGCCCTGCGCGACCCCGATCGTCCCTCACGGACAGCGCGGCGCCGCCGCCGACGTCGAGAACGCCGAACGCGCACCCCGACCGATGACGGCGGCCCTCGAGACTGAACCTGTGGTGCCGGAAATCCATCGCCGCAGGTAACGGCGTTGCGCGGATCGGCCACTCTCGGTCTCCGGCGGCGTGTGGGTGCCGAAAACTCGTCCGGGCATGTTGAGCAGGCGATTCGCGCGACGTGATCGGATTCGTCGCGGGGCCGCCCGTCCGCCCCGAGCTCGCTGGAGCCCCCACGAACCAGCAGCTCGCTAAAGCCGCGAATACTGCGAAAGGGACTGTTGCATTGGCGGAGGGTCGCGCCGGCCGGTGAGGGTGGCAGGATGATGTCTCGCCGTTCCCGCCCGGTACCCGCAGTGCCAAGCTCGGCGTTCGCCGGGTTCCGGTTCCCGCCCGAGATCATCGTCTTGGCGGTGCGGTGGTACCTCCGGTACGGGCTCTCGTACCGCGATGTTGAGGAGTTCCTGCTCGAGCGGGGCATCGAGGTCGATCACGTGACCGTGTTTCGGTGGGTGCAGCGCTTCACGCCGCTCTTGGCAGACGCGGCCCGGCCCTGCCGTCATGCCGTCGGTGACTGCTGGTTTGTGGACGAGACGTACGTGAAGGTCGCGGGCGGGTGGCGGTACGTCTACCGGGCGATCGACCAGCACGGCCAAATAGTCGACGTGTACGTCTCGACCCGACGTGACATCACCGCGGCCCGCAAGTTCTTCACCACCGCGCTGACCGCGCACGGCGAACCGGTCGAGGTGGTGACCGATCGGGCGCCGGCGTTGCGGGCGGTGATCGATGAGCTCGTGCCGGCAGCGTTCCACAACACGGAGCAGTATGCGAATAATCGGATTGAGGCCGATCACGGACGGCTCAAGGCGCGGCTGCGTCCGATGCGCGGCCTCAAACGCGACCACACCGCCCGCGTGGTCATGCGCGGCCACGCGTTGATGCAGAACGTTCGGCGTGGCCATTACGAACTCGGTGTCGATGCTCATCCCCGTCGTCGCGTCGCGGTCGCGTTCACCGAACTTGCCCGCACCATCTGAACGGAAACGGACACGGACTCGGTCCCGCGCGGTCACCCCTGACTCAACGCAACAGAGCCCGCCCTCGTCTACCCGTCCGCGCGGAACCGCGTCGGTGTCAGCGACGTCGAACCGGTCACTGCCGTTTACCGGCGGCGGCGCGGCCGTCGGGTGGCTCGGCCTCACGCTTACCGTCAGTGGGCTCGCACTGTCGCAAGCTGCCATCCGTCGCCGGAACCGGGAGGCATAAGACCGTTCACGACAAGGCCATCTATCGTTCGCCCATGGCCGATTTGAAGCCTCCGCGGCACGCGGCCGGCGAACGCGAGACGCTGCTCGCGCTGTTGCAGTATCAGCGGGACTCGTTCGTGCGGAAGATCACCGGCATCAGTGACGACGATGCCCGGCGCGAATTCGTCCCGAGCGGAACAACGTTGTTGTGGCTGATGAAGCACATGGCCAGAGCTGAGGACCTCTGGATCGAGCAGCGGTTCGCGGGGCGTGATCCCGCGATCCTCGACGACACAGTCCGCCCCGGAGACTCCGTCGACGCGTGTATCGACGCGTACCGTGCGACATGGGCGCGCGTCGACGCCGTGGTCTCGGCCGCGTCGCTGGACGATGCATGTCGCGAGGTCGGCGACGAGACGATCGTGAACCTCCGCTGGGTGTTGATGCATCTTCTCGAAGAGACTGCGCGCCACGCCGGACACGCAGACATCCTGCGGGAACTCGTCGACGGCGACACCGGCCGCTAACGACGACCACGCCCGTCTGCATGGCGCAGTCCGGCTCATACGGACAGAAGATTCGCATTCCGCCCGGTAGACGCCCTCACGTCGGTGGGATCGACGCCGATCTAACCGACATGGGTCGTGATGTAGCACCGGTTATCGCCGCGCGAGTGTTGCTGGCCCGTGGCGTCGGCGACGACCGCGTGTTCGCCCATCTCGCGCAGACTTGGCGGTTGAACGACGTCGACCTGCGCGCCGCCGTCGCCGCCGCGCACGTGCTCCTGCGTCGGGCAGGCCCGACGGACCCGTCACCATCCGACGGGTAACTCCTCGACGGAAACCGTCGAGCGCGGCTCGCCCGAGCGGCGATAGATGAGGTGGGTCACCCGATCACCCTCGATGATCGTCGGGTTCTCGAACATCACCGGCGGATCGGTCAGGTTGTCGAAGAACCGGATGCCCTCTCCCAGCAGAATGGGCACGAGCTCGATGGTCAGCTCGTCGAGAAGCCGGGGCGTTCAGGACCTGTTGAATGATGTTGGGGCCCGCCACGCCGACTGTCCTGTCGCCGGCGACCTCGCGGGCTTGTGCAACCGCACTCTCCACGCCGTCGGTGACGATCGTGAACGGCGCGTCGGCGCGGGGCCAGCCGTCGGGAACGCTGTGGGTGACGACGAACACGGGCATGCCGAACGGGTGGTGCCCGCCCCAACCCTGGGTGAGGTCGAAAAGTCGCCCGCCGACCACGAGTGCGCCGGCCTGCGCGACGGCGTCTCGCAGGTAGGCGGCGCTGGCCGGTGTGACGTGCGAGACCATGTCGTTGCCCGGCCAGTGGACGTCGACCTCGCCATTGTCATACCAGTCGAAGATGTGCTCCACCCGGTCGTCTAGTGCCCTGACCGGGATCGTTGGGGGGTCGCGTCCACCACTTTTCGCGTGCGGTCGCGCACAGTGTTGGTATGGCTGAACGTGTTCGGGTTCGTCGGCTGACGGATGAGGAGGGTCGCCAGCTGCAGCGGACCGTGCGCCGTGGTGGTGGCCGGACTGACAAGTCGATCGTGAAGTGGCGTCGGGCGATGGTCGTGTTGGCTTCGGCGGGTGGGAACGACGTGGCGGTGATCGCTCGGTTGGTGCAGACGAGCCCGGACCGGGTCCGGGAGATGATCCATCGCTTCAACGAACAGGGGATGCGATCGCTGGACCCTCAGTGGGCGGGTGGCCGGCCCCGCCAGATCACGACGACTGACCGCGAGTTGATCGTCAAGACGGCCAAGAAGCGGCCGCGCTCGTTGGGGCAGCCGTTCACGCGCTGGTCGATCCGCAAGCTCGCCGGCTATCTGGCGACGAAGAAGCACCGCAAAGTGGTCGTGTCGCGGGAATGGCTGCGGCAGATCCTCGCCGAGGAGCAGATCATGTTCCAGCGGACCAAGACGTGGAAGGAATCCCCCGACCCGTTGCGTGAGCAGAAGCTGGCTCGCATCGAGTTCTTGATGGAACACGAACGGGACCGGACGTTCGCGTTCGATGAGTTCGGGCCGTTGGCGATCAAACCTGAGCCCGGCGCGTGTTGGGCGCCGGTATCCAAGCCGCAGCGGCTCCGCGCGAACTATCACAAGCCGCACGGCACCCGGCAGTTCTACGCGTGGTTCTCGCTCGGCGACGATCGCTTGTGGGGCACGATCGAACCTCGCAAGGGTTCAGCGCCGACGTTGCGGGCGATCCAGTCGATCCGCGCCGCACGTCCCGATGGCCTGATGATCTATGTGATCCTCGACAACTTGAACCATCACAAGAACCGGACCGTGCGCGAATGGTGCGACGACAACGCCGTCGAGTTGGTGTTCACTCCGACGTATGCGTCGTGGGCGAACCCGATCGAGGCGCACTTCGGGCCGCTGCGCCAGTTCGTCATCGCGAACAGCGACTACGCCGATCACCGTGAGCTCGGTCACGCGATTCGTTCATATCTGCGGTGGCGGAACGCGCACACCCGCGATCCCGAACTCCTCGCGCTCGAACGCAAACACCGAGCCCGCCTGCGGGGGGAGACGCAACGCCGCTGGGGTCAGCCCCGCGCACGCGCCGCGTAACACGCTCGCGAGGTCCACGCGACCACACCGGTCGAGCGAACACGCACCCAAAACGATCCCGCGCGATCGCCACCCCCACGGCCACCGCCATCAGGCCACCACCAGCCCACGAACACGACCCCGGACCGCATCTTCACTACCAAAGCGCGCGAACGTTTCTGGTCAGGGCACTAGATGGGCAATGAAGCCGTCCAACGACATGCTCAAGCCGGCCACGACCGTCGCCACGGCTTGGCAGTACTGACGGCGCGGGCGACGGAAACTCATCGGCGGCGCCGCGGGCCGATCGCTTATGGGTCGACTCCACGCTCCGCTCCCCTTCGGTCGCTTCGCTGTCGTCTTCCTCGCTACTGATCAGAGCGCTCGGCTCAGACGGCGGTTGAGCGCGTCGAGCGTGGCGCGAGCCGCCGCGTCGATCAGGCTCGTGCCCGCAGCCAACCCGTAACGCACCGGCGAGCGGGCGTCGACGCCGTCGAGTGCCACGGCGACGACACTCTGGTTGCCGTCGCCCACATCTTCGAGCGCGCGCACCCAAACGATGCGCGCGTTGATCCCGGTGCCGAGGTCGCGGACCGCGTCGATGGTCGCAACGACTGCGCCCTCTATCCCGTTGCTCACGGGCGCGCGACCGATGGTGCGCCTGCCATCGAAGACGAGGTGGACTTCGAGCTCGTCGGTGTCGGGAAACGCGAGCACCGCGAGCAGGCGCGCTCGGGCCGGCTCGCCGGTCCCTTCGAGCGCAGCCGGGCGGGTCGCGGCGACCTCGTCTGCGCCGGCCGTCTGGGTCGTCTCGGCCGTCTCGGATGACGCGGGGGGAAGGAACGGTGGCTCGACCGGCGGCGCATTCCGCCACCGCACGATCTCTACCGTGACCGGTCGGTCGGAGTGTCGTGCCGCGATGCGCGACGCGGAAACCGGCACCGGTTGGTCGTTGCGGTCGAGGTGATCGATCTTCTCCTGGCGATCCACGACGTGCAGCTGCACGAGCAACACGTCGTCGAACTCGTCGAAGCCTGCTGAACGTACGCCGGGGAGCTTGCGTAGCTCGAGCTCGAGATCGTCGATGGACCACACCGCTTCGACGCGCGTCGGCCGGCTCATCGCGTCGCCTGCTTCGCTTCGTAGAGCCGGGCGTCGGCGAGTTGTACGAGCTTGTCGAATTCCGTCGCCTCCTGCGGGCACTGCGCTACTCCGAACGAGAACCCGGGGCACGGGCTTTCGACGCCCTCGGCCCGGCGCACGCGCTCGAGCAATGCCGGAACGAGGTCGGGTTCCGTGTTCGGGAGGATCATCGCGAACTCGTCGCCGCCGACGCGGCCGGCGTTGTCACCGAAACGCAGCGCGCGCCGGAAGCGTTCGCCGAGATCGCGCAGTACGGCGTCGCCGGCTTGGTGACCCTGCTCGTCGTTGATGATCTTGAAGTGATCGAGGTCGAGCATCACCAGCGTGAACGGCCAGCCGTATCGGCTGCTGCGCGCTACCGCCATCTCGAGCAGGCGATCGAAGCTGCGCCGGTCGTACAGGCCCGTGAGGGTGTCGTGCCACGCGTCGTACCTCAACGCGTCGAGACGGAGCGCGAGGACGCAGAGGGTCAGCATCATCGACCGATCGAAGGTGCGGTCGTCGAGCGCGGGGCGGGTGTAGAGGCCCGGTGGGGAGACGAGCAGCTCTTCGTCGTCGGCGCCGAGCGGGCGACGGCCGGCGCAGAACACCTGCTGGCCGAGGCTCGCTTCCTCGATCACCACGGCGGCGTCATCGAGCTCGAACTGCTCGACGAGCGCGTCGAGAGCCTTGTAGATGAGTGCGATACCCGATTCGCTGGTGGCAACCGCTGAGGCGAAATCCTCGCCGAGCGCATTCATCCGCTTTACCCCGCTGGGAGCGTCGAAGCCGGTCGAGGCGGAGTTCGTCGCGCGGTGGCCCGTGGGACCGGGGAACAGCGCCCCCAGTCCACGAGCGATACCCGACTGTTGCGACACGATGCCCTCCCTGGACCATCGCAACGGCACCGCGACTTTGGCGCGCCGCCCCGTCGAACCCCGTCCCCGCTTGCTCGCTCAGCATAGTGATGCGCGCGCCTCGCGTGAAATAGGACAAGGTGTCACGTTGACGACAATGTACGATCCGCTCACCCCCGAGCGAATCTTGTGCCAGCCTCCGTGATCCAGTCTCCGTGATCCAGTCTCCGTGATGTCGCCCCCATGATTCGAGACGACCTTCGGACGGCGCTCGGTCGCGCGCTCGAGCGGGCCGGTCTCCCCGAGCCGCCCGGTGGCATCGGTCTCGACCCCGCTCGCAGCCGTGACCATGGCGACTGGGCGTCGAATGTGGCGCTGCAACTCAACCGTGTCGCCGGCGCCAAACCGATCGATATCGCGCAACGGGTCAAGGTCGCGCTCGAGACCGATGCCGTCCCGCATCTCGCCAAGGTCGAGATTGCCGGGCCCGGCTTCCTCAATCTCTTTCTCGCGCCGACGTGGTTGCACGACGTCCTGCGTGATGTGGTCGCGGCGGGGGATCAATACGGCCGCTCGACGGTGCTCGCGGGCCGGCGGATCAACCTCGAGTTCGTCTCGGCCAATCCCACCGGGCCCTTGCACGCGGGGGGTGGGCGCTGGGTCGCGGTCGGCGACGCGATCGCGAACCTGCTCGCCGCACAGGGCGCCGAGGTGCACCGCGAGTACTACCTCAACGACGCCGGCGCCCAGCTCGACAAATTCCGCGATTCGCTCTACGCGCGCTACCGGGGCATCGAACCGCCCGAAGACGGCTACCAGGGCCAGTATCTCGTCGACATGGCGGCGCAACTGCACGCCGAGCTCGGTGGCGACGTCACGCCCGAGGATGCGTCCGAGTGGGGCCACCGCCTCGTCGTTCAGAGCCTGAAGGACGACCTCGCGCGGGTCGGTGTGCAGTTCGACACATGGTTCTCCGAGCGCACATTGCACGACCGCGGCGAGGTGTCCGACGTGCTCGCGCAGCTCACGGCGAAGGGTTTCGTCTACGAGCGCGACGGGGCCCGCTGGTTGCGTTCCAGCGAATTCGGCGATCAGCGCGACCGCGTACTCGTGCGCAGTGACGGCAGCACGACATATCTCTGCAACGACCTCGCCTACCACCGTGACAAGTTCCGGCGCGGCTTCACGCACCTGATCGACATCTGGGGCGCCGATCATCACGGACAGGTGAAGTCGTTGCAGGCGGGTATGGAAGCGCTCGGCTTCGCGGCCGGCGAGCCGGAGATCATTCTCGGGCAATTCGTGAAGGTGGTGAGGGAGGGCCGCGAAGTCCGCATGTCGAGGCGGACCGGCAATATCGTGACGCTCGCCGACATCCTCGACGAGGTCGATCCCGACGTCGCGCGCATGACGTTCCTGCTGCAGGGCATCGACACCGCCCAGACGTTCGACCTCGACGTCGTGACCGAGCAATCGCGAGAGAACCCCGTGTACTACGTGCAATACGCGCACGCGCGGATCGCGTCGATTGGTCGCAAAGCCGAGAGCGCAGGCGTCGTACGCAAGCCGCTTGCCGAGGTCGACCTCTCGACGCTCGTTCACGAGCGCGAGGCCGAACTGCTGCGCGCGCTGGCCAACTATCCCGATGCGATTCACGAAGCGGCCGAGTTGCGCGCGCCGCAGAAGATCAGCACCTGGGCGCGCGATTTCGCGGGCGTGTTCCACAGCTTCTATCGGGACTGCAAGGTGCTCTCCGACGACGCGGAGCTGACCCAGGCGCGCCTCTGGCTCAACGAAGCCTGTCGGATCGGGCTCGCGAACGCGCTTGCGGTGCTCGGTGTGCACGCGCCCGAGGAGATGTCGCGGCTCGATCGTGACGACGAAGACTCCGTCGACGAAGAGGACGCGTGACTGCGTTCGACGTCTCGCTGCTCCCCGCGTCGGCGACGCTCGACGGCGCCGGCCGGGTCGCAATTGCGGGCGTCGACCTCGCGTCGCTGGCCGAGCGGTTCGGCACGCCGCTGTACGTTTATGACGAAGCGGACATCCGCGCTCGGTGCCGCGCCTATCGCTCCGCGTTCGGTGACGGCGTGGCGTACGCGAGCAAGGCGTTCCTGTGCGTTGCGATGGCGCGCCTCGTGCACGAGGAGGGTTTGCACCTCGATGTTGCCAGCGGAGGCGAGCTGTATGTCGCCCGGGTCGCCGGGTTCCCGCCCGACCGGATCGTGTTCCACGGCAACAACAAGTCGACGGCCGAGCTGCGAAGCGCGCTCGAGGAGGGTGTCGGCCGTATCGCAGTCGATTCGGCCGACGAGCTCGAACGGCTCGAGACCCTGGTAGGGGGCGGGTTGCCCGCCCCGCGGGTGCAGATACGCGTCACTCCCGGCGTCGAGGCGCATACACACGAATTCATCGAGACCGGCACCGAGGACTCGAAGTTCGGATTCGGTCTCGACAGTGGCGCGGCGCTGGCGGCCGTGCGGCGCGTTGTCGGCCGGGGCGTGCTGCGGTTCGCGGGTGTGCACTGTCATATCGGATCGCAGGTGTTCCGGCTCGACTCATTCGAACTCGCGGTCGACAAGATGGTCGGCCTCGTCCGCGCGATCGAGGTCGAGGTCGGTGCGCCGGTCGACGAGCTCAACCTCGGTGGCGGCCTCGGTGTGCGCTATCTGTCCGAGGACACACCGCCCACGATCGAGCAGTACGCGACCGCCGTACACGAGGCGGTCGGCAAGGCGCTCGCCGACGCGGGCGTGCGATCGCGCCCGCAACTGCTCACCGAACCCGGTCGGTCGGTCGTCGCACCGGCCGGCATCACGCTCTACACCATCGGCACGATCAAGGCGATCGACGGCGTTCGCACATACGTCGCGGTGGATGGCGGCATGAGCGACAACCTGCGCCCGGTCACCTACGGCGCGCGCTACGAGGCGTTTTTGCCCGCGCGTGCGACCTCCGATCGGCCGGCGCTCGTGACGATTGCGGGCAAGCACTGCGAGCAGGGCGACATCGTCGTTCGCGATACCCCGTTACCGAGTGACCTGGCGGTCGGCGAGGTTCTGGCGACACCGGTCACGGGCGCGTACGGCCACTCGCTGGCGTCCAACTACAACAAGGTGACCCGACCGGCGGTCGTGTTCGTGCGCGACGGCTCGGCGCGCCTCGTCGTCCGACGAGAGACCGACGCGGATCTCGTCCGGCTCGACGCCGACGCCTAACCTCCGAATCGGAGCCCTTCGCCTTCCCTTGCCTTCCCCGGTGTCGTAGCAACACAGGGGAGACACGATGTCGACGCTGGCGGCCGACGCACGCCTGGCCGAGGTCGCCGTTGTACAGCAGGGCGTGTTCACGCGCGCGCAGGCGACGGCATCTGGATTCAGCGCGAATCAGATCGAACGCCGGGTGCGCGCCGGCGCGTGGGAGCGTGTGCTGCCGGGCGTGTACCGCCACGCGGCGACGCCGGCCTCGAACGCGCTCACACACTGGGCTGCGGTCTTGTGGGCCGGACGGGAATGCGCGCTTTCGCACGCGAGTGCGGCCGCGATCTGGCGCATCCACGGCGCGATGCTCGACCGGCCCGAACTGATCGTGCTCAAGACGCGGGCGCCGCGTGTCCGCGGCGTCCTCGTTCATCGCGTCACACGGATCGACGACCACGACGTGCTCCGCGTCGGAGGGCTTCCGGTCACGTCGCCGGTGCGGACCATCATCGACCTCGCCGGCGTGCTCGGCACCGACGATCTCGAGCTGGCCCTCGCAAGCGCTCGGTCTCGCCGCCTCGTCACGATCCGCGCGGTTCGCGGTCGCCTCGACGAGATCGGCACGGTCGGCCGCCCCGGCGCCGCCCGCCTCCGGACGCTCTTGGCGGCGATCGGCTCTGGGCGGGTCGACCCATCCGCAAGAATGGCAGGGTGACCGACGTCGTACGGGTGGGATTGTTGGGCTGTGGGAACGTGGGTGGCGCGCTCGTGCGCCTGCTCGACTCCAACGCCGATCTCATCACCCAACGCGCAGGCGTGAGGCTCGACGTCGCCCGGGTCGCGGTGCACAACGTGGCCAAGGAACGCGATGTCGACCTCGCGCCGGGCGCGTTGACCAACGACGCCGACGCGGTCGTCAGCGATCCCGAGATCGACGTCGTGGTCGAGGTGATCGGTGGCGTCGAACCGGCACGCCGTTTGATCCTGACCGCGCTGAAGGCGGGGAAGCCCGTCATCACCGCGAACAAGGAGTTGCTCGCGAACTTCGGCGAGGAGCTCTTCGACGCGGCGGAGACGGCGGGCGTCGACCTGCTGTTCGAAGCCTCGGTCGCGGGCGGTATTCCGCTCATGCGACCGTTGCGCGAGTCGCTCGCGGGCGAGCGCATCACCCGGGTGATGGGCATCGTGAACGGCACAACGAACTATGTGTTGACGCAGATGACCGAAGCGGGCTCGAGCTTCGCGGAAGCAGTAGCCGAGGCGCAAGAACTTGGCTACGCGGAACGCGACCCCACCGCCGATGTCGAGGGCCTCGACGCCGCGTCGAAGGCCGCGATCATCGCGAGCATTGCGTTCGGTGCCCGCATCGTCGCGGGCGACGTGTACCGCGAAGGAATCACCAAGATCACCTCCGACGACATTGCCGCGGCGAAGGAGCTCGGCTACGTGGTGAAGCTGCTCGCCGTCGCCGAGGAGCACGACGGTGGCGTCGGCGCCCGCGTACATCCGGCCATGGTGCCCATCGATCATCCGCTCGCGTCCGTTCGCGGCTCCTACAACGCGGTGTTCATCGAGGGCGAGGCGGTCGGCCAGCTGATGCTGCTCGGCCGCGGCGCGGGCGGCGGCCCGACCGCGAGCGCGGTGCTCGGCGACCTGATCGACGCGGCCAAGAATGTTCGCGCCGGCGCGCGTGGAGCGACCATCGGCGATCTCGTCCGCAAGCCGATCCGTCCGATCGACGAGACCGCGTCGCAGTTCTACGTTTCGCTCGACGTCGTCGACCAGCCCGGCGTGCTCGCCACGATCGCCGGCGTGTTCGGCGACCACCAGGTCTCGATCCAATCGATGCAGCAAAAGGGTCAGGGCGCGGGCGCGCGCCTCATCTTTGTCACACACCTCGCGCGCGAAGCCGCATTGACCGCGACCATCCACGACGTACGGGAGCTCGACGTCGTCGGACGAATCGGATCAGTGCTGCGCGTCGTCGGAGGCGAGGAATAGTCGTGGTTCGTTGGAACGGAATCATCGACGCGTATCGCGCGCGGCTGCCGGTCACGGAGAAGACGCCCCTCGTCACGCTGTGCGAAGGCAACACACCGCTCGTCGACGCGCCGCGCCTCTCCGATGCGGTCGGCGCGCGCGTGATGTTGAAGGTCGAAGGCGCGAACCCGACGGGGTCGTTCAAGGACCGCGGGATGACGATGGCGATCTCGAAGGCGGCCGAGGACGGCGCCAAGGTGGTCGTCTGTGCGTCGACCGGCAACACCTCGGCGAGCGCGGCCGCCTACGCGGCCCGGGCCGAGATGCTCGCGGCAGTGATCATCCCGGACGGTCACGTGGCGCTCGGCAAGCTCGCGCAGGCGTTGATCCACGGTGCGAAGGTCGTGTCGATCCGGGGCAGCTTCGACGACGCACTGCGCGTCGTGCGCGAGCTGGGGGAGCGGGGCGGCGTCACGGTGGTCAACTCGATCAACCCGTTCCGCATCGAGGGTCAGAAGACGGCCGCGTTCGAGATCTGCGACGCGCTCGGCGCCGCACCCGATGTGCACTGCATTCCCGTCGGCAATGCAGGCAATATCACGGCGTACTGGAAGGGGTACGGCGAGTACGCGAGTGACGGTGTCGTCTCGAAGCGGCCGCGCATGCTTGGTTGGCAGGCGGCGGGATCGGCGCCGCTGGTGCATGGTGAGCCCGTCGCGTATCCGGAGACCATCGCGACCGCTATCCGGATCGGGAATCCGGCGAGTTGGGACAGCGCGATCGCGGCGCGCGACGAGTCGGGCGGGCACATCGGCGCGGTGACCGACGCACAGATCCTCGAGGCGTACCGCATGCTCGCGTCGCAAGAAGGTGTGTTCGTCGAGCCGGCGTCGGCGGCGTCGGTGGCGGGGCTCTTGCAGGCGGCCGCCACCGGATTGGTCGAGCGGGGTGAAACAATCGTGTGCACCGTGACCGGCCACGGGTTGAAGGATCCGAACCGGGCCATCGCTCAGATCGAGGCGAGACCGGCCGTCGAGGCGTCGGTCGACGTAGTGGTGGAGGAATTGGGCCTCTAGGTGAGAGCAGGGACGGAACCACGATGACGAGGAAGCGGTGGATTGCGGCGGTCAGCGCGCTCGGCATCGTGATCGCCGCCGCGCTCACGACCGCGGCGGTGATGAGCAGGGGCGACACGCGTTCCGCCGAAGATTCACCGCTCCTCGTGCCGGCGACGACCGCGACGACCGCCCGCACGGCCACGACGCATGCGACGACGACGACCGTCGACCTCAGCAAGTTGCCGCACCCCCAGCCGTCACCGGCCGATCCGTTCGCGCCGTCGCCGATCATCCAGATCGGCACCATCGAGATCCCGAAAATCGGGCTCTTGCACCCGGTGTTCGAGGGGATCACCCTTACGGTGATCGATCACGGGCCCGGTCATTGGCCCGGATCCGCGTTGCCGTGCCAGGCTGGCAACACGGTGTTCCCCGGCCACAGGGTCACGCACTCGCACCCGTTCTTGAACCTCGACCTCGTGGCTCCGGGCGATCAGATCGTGTTCCGCCTTCCCGGAAGGGACTGTGTGTACAAGGTCACCGGCACGCAGATCGTGGGACCCAACGACCTATTCGTGACCGATCCGACACCGACACCGTCGGTCACGCTGATCGCGTGTCATCCGAAGCACAGCGCGGCGCAACGCATCGTCGTGAAGGGCACGCTGATCGCCGACATCGATCCCACGACGCATGCC
>JALYLU010000023.1 GCA_030774075.1 Actinomycetota bacterium
AGCCCGGGCACCGGGCCCGGGCTCGTTCGCGTGACGAGGGGTGAGAGAGTGGAACGTTCAGCGGCGCTTGGTCGCCTTCTTCTTGGCCGGTGCTTTCTTGGCGGGAGCCTTCTTCGCCGCGGTCTTCTTGGCGGGAGCCTTCTTCGCCGGGGCCTTCCGACCCGAGAGCACCGCGTCCTTGAATGCCTTCAACGGTGTGATGCGCGCGACGCGCTTGGCCGCGACCTTCACCTGTTCGCCCGTGGCGGGGTTGCGGGCCATGCGTGCGGGACGGTCGATGCGGCGGAACTTGGCGAAGCCCGAGATCGCGACGTCTTCACCAGTCGACACCGTTGCAGTGATCAGATCGGTGAACGACGTCAAGAACGTGTCGGCTTCCCTGCGCGTCCAGTCGTTGCGGTCGGCGAGCTCGTTCAGCAGCTGGCTGCGGTTCACTGGTCCTCCATGCGACGTTGGGGAAGTGCGGGGTGCATCGTTACACGTTCCCTGGGTCGATGTGTGGATCTCAGGCCCATTTTCAAAGGTTTTTTCGGCCGCAGCCCCTCTCGGCCCGGCCTCGGCGTGCCAAGGTTGGGGGGTGCGTTCGCCAGTCTTCGTGGAGGATCCTGCCGACCCCTGCCTGGCCGACTACGTCGATCTTGCCGATCCCGACGTCCGGCGCCGGGTCGAGGCCCACCGGGGCTTCTTCATCGCCGAGTCGCCGCTCGTGGTGCGCCGGCTCCTCGAGTCGGGGAGGCGAATCCGGTCGGTGCTCGTCACTCCTGCGCAGTTCGACTCGCTGTCCGACGCGTTCGTGCGCGCGGCACTCGACGCTCCCGTCTATGTGGCACCGGACGCCGTGCTGCGCCGGGTGGTCGGCTTCGATCTCCACCGTGGCGCGGTCGCGGCGGCGGATCGCTGGCCGATGCCCGCGGTCGAACGCGTGCTGCACGGGGCACGGCGCGTCGCGGTTCTCGAACGCGTGAACGACCACGAGAACCTCGGCGTCCTGTTCCGGAGCGCGGCCGCGCTCGGTGTCGACGCGGTGTTGCTCGACCCCGAATGCTCCGATCCGCTCTATCGCCGTTGCGTCCGGGTGTCGATCGGTCACGTGCTGCGATTGTCGTGGACGCGGATCGCGTCGGTCGACGAGGTGCGGCGGGCCGGCCTCACGACGTTCGCGCTCACACCGTCCGCCGGCGCCACGCCGATCGATGTCGTCGACTGGCCCGACCGCGTTGCCCTGCTGTTCGGCGCGGAAGGGCCCGGACTCTCGGAAGGGTGGCTCGACGCGGCCGACCACCGAATCCGGATACCGATGCGGTCCGGCGCGGACTCGCTCAACGTCGCGACCGCCGCCGCGATCGCGTTCTACGCCGCCTCGGTCGAGGTCGCCTCGGATCGGGCCGTCTCCGTCAATCGGCCGGAGTGTCGACCGTGATCCGTCCCTCTTCGACCGCGATGTGGCGCGTCAGCGAGATCGCGTCGAGCAGGGCGCGGTCGTGCGTGACGAGCAGCAACGTTCCCGGGTAGTTCTCCAGCGCCGATTCGAGCTGCTCGATCGCGGGCAGGTCGAGATGGTTCGTCGGTTCGTCGAGCACGAGGCAGTTGACGCCCTTGGCGCCGAGCAGCGCGAGCGACGCGCGTGTCCGCTCGCCCGGCGAGAGCGAGTCGGCCGGCCGCGCGACGTGTTCGGCGCCCAAGCCGAACTTCGCGAGCAGCGACCGGGCCGCGCTCGGTACCAGCGCGCTCGCGGTTTCGAAGCGAGCGAGGAGCGGCGCCGTGCCGGAGAAGGCGGCGCGGGCCTGGTCGAGCTCTCCGACGATGACACCCGGCCCGAGCCATCGTTCGCCGGCGTCGAGTCGCCGCCGTCCGATGACGGTGTCGAGCAGCGTCGTCTTGCCACCTCCGTTCGCGCCGAGGATCGCGATTCGCTCGCCGTACGCGACTTGGAGGTCGATCGGACCGAGGGTGAAATCACCCCTCCGCACGACCGCGCCGGCGAGACGCACGACAACCGCGCCGCCGCGAGGCGCGGCCGCGATCTCCATGCGCAGGTCCCAACCCTCCCACGGTTTGTCGATCGCGTTCTTCTCGAGCCGGGCGAGCGCACGATCGGTGATCTTGGCCTTGGCCGCGACGTGCTCGCTGCTGTTGCGCCGGAACTCGCGGATGTTCTTGTCGTTCTCCCGCGATTTCTCGAGCTTGGCCTTGCCCTGCACCGACCACTGGCGCTGGCGCTGCGCCCGGTCGAGCAACTCGCCGCGCTGCGAGCGGTACGCCGCGTACTCCTCCTCGGCGTGGCGGCGGGCGGTCGCGTGCTCGTCGAGATACGACTGCCACCCGCCCGCGTACTCCGTTGCCGAGTGCCGGTGCTCGTCGAGCTCCAGCACCGACGTGATCGTGCGGTCGAGGAACGCGCGATCGTGCGACACGACGACGGCGCCACCCGCGAGCTCGTCGTGCAGGAAGCGTTCCAGGCGTTCGAGCCCCGTGAAATCGAGGTCGTTGGTGGGCTCGTCGAGCAAGAAGACGTCGAAGCGGGCGAGCACGATGGCCGCAAGACTCGCACGCGCGGCCTGGCCGCCCGACAGCGCGTCCATACCGAGGTCGAGCACGCGGGCCGCGAGGCCGAGGTCGGCGCACACCGCACCGACCCGGGCGTCGAAATCGGCGGCGCCGAGCGAGAGATAGCGCTCGAGCGCCTCGGCGTACAGGTCGTCGGCGCCCGGAGTGTTTCCGGCGAGCGCGGTCGACGCGGTGTGCAATTTCTCGACCGCGTCCGCGACCCCGGTACGGCGAGCGAGGTACGCGCGCACCGTCTCGCCCGCGCGTCGTTCGGGCTCCTGCGGGAGGTAGCCCACGGTCGCGGTCGGCGGCGTGAGCGTGACGCCTCCTGAATCGGGCGCGTCGAGACCGGCCAGGATCTTGAGCAGCGTCGACTTGCCGGTGCCGTTGGGCGCGACGACACCGACGCGGTGATGCGGTCCGACCGTGCACGACACGTGATCGAGCACGACGTGCGGCCCGAACGACTTGGTGAGGTCACGGGCGACGAGGGAGGCGAACGAAGACGACACGGCGGCACCTGCGGTCGAGCGGTGGACGAGAGGCTCGAAGGCGGCCGGATCACGACATCGACGCCGAGGATAGCGCGACGCGCGAGCATCGTCGTCGTGCATTCACCTGATCGGGTGCCCGTGGCGTCGCTCGAGCTGGACGACGACGGTGAGGCTCTCGGGCTCCGGGTGGTCGACGCCCGCCATGCCGGCGAGGTGTTCGAACGAGCTCGACTCGTCGACGTCGACCTGGTGCGCTGTGACCTGTCGGGTTGCGACTTCTCCGAGTCGGTCTGGCAGAGGGTGAAGCTCGTCGACTGCCGAGCGTCGGCGATCGAGCTCCCGCAGGCGAACCTGCGTCACGTCACGTTCGAGGCCTGCAAGCTGGACGAGGCGAACTTCCGGCTCGCCAAGTTCCAGCACGTTCGGTTCGACGGGTCGGTGCTTTGCGGCGCCGAGCTCGTCGGCGCGCAGCTCGACGATCTCGCCTTCGACGGCAGCGATCTTGCCGGCGCCGACTTCTCGAACGCGAAATGCTCCGCGGTCGACCTGCGCGGCGCCCGCCTCGACGGTCTGCGCGGCATCGCCTCCCTCGCCGGAGCGACGATCGGTGTCGACCAGCTGGTCGGTCTCGCGCCCGTACTCGCCCAGACGCTCGGGCTGCACGTGAACTCCGACGAGTAGGCACGGGGCCAAATATGCGTTCGCCGAATCGATCCTCCGCACCGCTAGAATCGTGGTGCTCCGCCACGGGCCAATGTTGTCCCGCGGTGGCCAGGTCCCAATTGGAGCTGACCGCCCGAAACGAGGATGACGCCGTAGTGGCTGATCGCGAGCTACCCCCGCTGTACGACCCCCGATTCGAGCACGACGCGTGCGGCGTCGGCTTCGTGGTCGACGTGAAGGGCCGCAAGAGCCACGCCATCGTCGACGAGGCGCTCACCGCCGTCTGTTGCCTGAACCACCGGGGCGCGGCAGGCGCGGAGCCCGATACCGGCGACGGCGCCGGCATCTTGGTGCAGACGCCTGACGGCTTCTACCGGGCGACCGTCGGCTTCGTCCTACCGCCCGCGGGCGCGTACGCGACCGGCATCGCGTTCGTCCCGGTCGACCGGGTCGACGCCACGACCGACGCGGTCGCCAAGGTCCTCGCCGACGAGGGATTCGCGGTGCTGGGCTGGCGCGCGGTCCCGGTCGACACGGACCAGCCGGGTGCGTCGGCGCGTGAGTTGATGCCCGCGTTCGTGCAGGTGTTCGTGGCCAAGAACGGACTGGTCGGCGACGAGCTCGAACGGCACGTCTACCTCGCGCGCAAGCGCATCGAGCACGAGACCGAGGCGTACTTCGCGTCGCTCAGCGGTCGGGTCGTCGTGTACAAGGGAATGCTCACGCCCGACCAGCTCAAAGCGTTCTACCCCGACCTGCGTGATCAGCGATTCGAGAGCGCCCTCGCACTCGTGCATTCGCGCTTCAGCACGAACACGTTTCCGAGCTGGCCGCTCGCGCACCCCTACCGGATGCTCGCCCACAACGGTGAGATCAACACGGTGCAGGGCAACGAGAACTGGATGCGCGCCCGTGAGGGTGTGATGACGAGCGACGTGCTCGCGGGCGATCTCGAGCGCGCCTTCCCGATCTGCACGCCCGGGGCCTCGGACACCGCCCGCTTCGACGAGGCGCTCGAGCTCCTCAACCTCGCCGGTCGTCCACTCCACCACGCGATCTTGATGATGATCCCCGAGGCGTGGGAGAACCACGAGAGCATGGATGCGCCGCGCAAGGCGTTCTATCGCTACCACGCGGCGCTGATGGAGCCGTGGGACGGCCCGGCCTCGATCGCGTTCAGCGACGGCACGGTGATCGGCGCGGTGCTCGATCGGAACGGTCTCCGGCCGTCGCGCTATTGGGTCACCGACGACGACCGCGTCATCATGGCCAGCGAAGTCGGCGTGCTCGACATCGATCCGGCGAAGATCGTGAGGAAGGGCAGGTTGGAGCCGGGAAAGATCTTTCTCGTCGACACCGCCCAGGGGCGCATCATCCCCGACGAGGAGATCAAGTCCGACCTCGCCGCGCAGCACCCGTATCAGCAGTGGCTCGACGACGGGCTCGTGCACCTCGACGACCTGCCGCCCCAGTTCCCACTCGTACCGCAGCACAGCTCCGCGGTGCAGCAGCAGCGCATGTTCGGGTACACCGAAGAGGACCTGCGCCTGATCATCACTCCGATGGCCCGCAACGCGGTCGAGTCGCTCGGCTCGATGGGGACGGACACGCCCGTGCCCGTGCTGTCCGACCGTCCCCGAATGCTGTACGAGTACTTCAAGCAGCTGTTCGCGCAGGTCACGAACCCGCCGCTCGACGCCAACTTCGAGGTGCTCGTCACGTCGCTCAACTCGGCGCTCGGCCCCGAGGGCAACCTGCTCGAACCGACGCCGGAATCGTGCCGCCAGATCGTGTGCCCGACGCCGATCCTCACCAACGAGGAGCTGGCCAAGCTGCGCTACATCGACGACAGCGACTCCGCGGTGCCGGGGTTCACGCCGTTCTCGGTGTGGTGCCACTACCCGGTCGCCGAGGGTGGCGACGGACTGCGCATGGCGATCGACAACGTGCGGACGCAGGTGAGCGAGGCGATCGCGAGCGGCGCCAACCTCGTGATCCTGTCCGACCGTTACGCCGACGCGGAGAACGCGCCCATCCCCGCACTGCTCATCACGGCCGCGGTGCACCACCATCTCGTGCGCGAGAAGACGCGTACCCGCGTCGGGCTCGTCGTCGAGACGGGCGAGGCGCGCGAGGTGCACCACTTCGCGTTGTTGTTGGGCTACGGCGCGGGCGCCATCAACCCGTACCTCGCCTTCGACACCATCCGCGACCTGTGCCGCGAAGGCGTGTTGAGCGGGATGACGGAACGCAAGGCCGTCAAGAACTACGTGAAGGCTGCGGGCAAGGGCATCCTCAAGGTGATGTCGAAGATGGGTATCTCGACCGTCGCGTCCTACACCGGCGCCCAGATCTTCGAGGCGGTCGGCCTGCAGAAGACGCTCATCGACGAGTACTTCACCGGCACGGCGTCGCGCATCGAGGGCATCGACCTCGACGTGATCGCCGAGGAGGTCGCGCGGCGGCACAACATCGCGTATCCCGACCGGCCCGGCGAGCTCGCGCACCGAGAGCTGACCGTCGGCGGCGAGTACCAGTGGCGCCGAGAGGGCGAGTACCACCTCTTCAACCCGGAGACGGTCTTCAAGCTCCAACACTCGACCCGCTCGCGTCGCTACGACGTGTTCAAGCAGTACACGAAGCTCGTCGACGAGCAGTCGCGCCGGATCGCGACCCTGCGAGGTCTGTTCGAGCTGCGCACCGACAAGCGCGCACCCGTGCCGATCGACGAGGTCGAGCCGGTCACCTCGATCGTGAAGCGCTTCTCGAGCGGCGCCATGAGCTACGGATCCATTTCGAAGGAGGCGCACGAGAACATCGCGATCGCGATGAACCGCCTGGGCGCGCGCTCCAATACGGGCGAAGGCGGCGAGGACCCCGACCGGTTCGTGCGCGACGCCAACGGCGATTCGCGCCGCAGCGCGATCAAGCAGGTCGCGTCGGGGCGTTTCGGCGTGACGAGTGAGTACCTGGTGAACGCCGACGACCTGCAGATAAAGATGGCGCAGGGAGCGAAGCCGGGTGAGGGCGGCGAGCTCCCGGGTCACAAGGTGTATCCGTGGATCGCGAAGACGCGGCACTCGACCCCCGGCGTGGGGCTCATCTCGCCGCCGCCGCACCACGACATCTACTCGATCGAAGATCTCAAGCAGCTGATCCACGACCTGAAGAACGCGAACGACCGCGCCCGAGTGCACGTGAAGCTCGTCGCGGAGGTCGGCGTCGGTACGGTCGCCGCCGGCGTGTCGAAGGCCCACGCCGACGTCGTGCTGATCTCCGGTCACGACGGCGGCACCGGCGCGGCGCGGCTCACCTCGATCAAGCACGCCGGAGTTCCGTGGGAGCTCGGCCTGGCGGAGACCCAGCAGACGTTGCTGTTGAACGGGCTCCGCGACCGCATCGTCGTACAGGTCGACGGGCAGCTCAAGACCGGCCGCGACGTCGTGATCGCGGCGCTGCTCGGAGCCGAGGAGTTCGGCTTCGCCACCGCGCCGCTCGTCGTGAGCGGCTGCATCATGATGCGGGTCTGTCACCTCGACACCTGTCCCGTCGGCGTCGCGACGCAGAATCCAGAGCTGCGCAAGAAGTTCTCGGGCAAGCCCGAGTTCGTCGTCAACTTCTTCGAGTTCATCGCGGAGGAGGTGCGCGAGCAACTCGGCGCGCTGGGCTTCCGGACGATCGAAGAGGCCATCGGCCACGTCGAGATGCTCGATGTGCATCGGGCGGTCGAGCACTGGAAGGCCCGCGGGCTCGACCTCGCGCCGATCCTCGCACCGTCCGTCAACAAGTACGAGCAGACGCTCCACTGCTCGCGACTCCAGGATCACGGGCTCGAAAAGGCGCTCGACCGGCAGCTGATCGCGGACGCGCGAACCGTGCTCGAGAGCGGCGAAAGGCAGTTCCGGAAGTCATACGACATTCGCAACACGAACCGCACCGTCGGAACGATGCTGGGCTCGGAGCTCACGCGCCGATGGGGTGGCGAAGGCCTGCCCGACGGAACCATCGATCTCACGTTCCAAGGTTCGGCCGGCCAAAGCTTCGGCGCGTTCGTGCCGCGCGGCATCACCCTCCGCCTCGAAGGCGATGCCAACGACTACTTCGGCAAGGGTCTGTCCGGCGGCACGCTGGTGTTGCGCCCGGCGCGGAGTGCGAAGTTCATCGCGGAAGAGAACATCATCGCGGGCAACGTGATCCTCTACGGCGCGACCGGTGGAAACGTGTTCATCCGCGGCATGGTGGGCGAGCGGTTCTGCGTGCGCAACTCGGGCGCGACCGCAGTGGTCGAGGGTGTCGGCGACCACGGCTGCGAGTACATGACCGGTGGGCGCGCGGTGATCCTCGGGCCGACCGGCCGCAACTTCGCGGCCGGGATGAGCGGCGGGTTCGCGTTCGTCCTCGATCCCGATCGGTCGCTGTTTCTTCGCATGAACCGCGAGATGGTCGATCTCGACGTCCTCGACGACGACGAGGACGTCGACTGGCTGCGCGGGATCGTCACCATGCACCTGGAGCTGACGGGTTCGGCGGTCGCCGAGCGCCTCCTGTCGAACTGGTGGCAGAACGTTCGGCAGTTCACGAAGATCTTCCCGAAGGATTACAAGCGTGTGCTCGAAGCTCAACGCGATGCCGTCGAACGCGGCGTCGACGTCGACGAAGCAGTCATGGCCGCTGCTCGTGGCTGAACACGTGGGCGCTCGTGTTGTGATGCGGCCGGCGCAGCCGGCTCGCCGGAGTCCTGAACGTCCCGGAGGGCGGCGCCGGGTATCCCGGCGCCGAGTGAAGGCGACAAAGAATTATGGGTGAGACCACTGGGTTCATGAAGCATGGTCGGGAGCTGCCCAAGCGGCGGTTGATCCCGGTGCGCATTGCCGACTGGCAGGAGGTGTACGAGGACTTTCCGCCGGAGAAGGTGCGCGTCCAGGGCGGACGTTGCATGGACTGCGGCATACCGTTCTGTCACACGGGTTGCCCCCTCGGGAACCTCATTCCCGAGTGGAACGACCTCGTGTACCGCGACCGCTGGGAGGCGGCCGCCGATCGCCTGCACGCGACGAACAACTTCCCGGAATTCACCGGACGGCTGTGCCCGGCGCCCTGCGAGGAGGCGTGTGTGCTCGGGATCAACGAGCCGGCCGTCACGATCAAGCAGATCGAAGTCGAGATCTCCGACCGCGCGTGGGAAGACGGCTACGTGCGGCCGGTTCTGGTCGAGAAGAAGACGGGCGAGCGGGTCGCCGTCGTCGGTAGCGGACCCGCAGGTTTGGCGGCTGCGCAGCAACTGACGCGCGCCGGCCACGACGTGACGGTGTTCGAGCGCGCCGATCGCATCGGCGGGTTGCTGCGCTACGGCATTCCGGAGTTCAAGATGGAGAAGCGTCACCTCGACCGTCGGATCGCGCAGATGGAGGCGGAAGGTACGCAGTTCCAGACGAACGCGAACGTCGGCGAGAACGTGCCGGTCGGCGACCTGGAGCAGTTCGAGGCCGTGGTTCTCGCCGGGGGCGCGACCGCTTGGCGCGATCTTCCGGTGCCCGGCCGCGAGCTGCAAGGCGTCTACCAGGCGATGGAATACCTGCCGTGGGGGAACCGCGTGCAACAGGGCGACATCGACGACGCGCCGATCTCGGCCAAGGGCAAACGGGTCGTGATCATCGGTGGCGGTGATACCGGCGCCGACTGCCTCGGCACAACGATCCGCCAGGGAGCGGTCGAGGTGCACCAGTTCGAGATCCTGCCGCGCCCGCCCGACGCGCGCGTCGAGTCGATGCCGTGGCCGACCTACCCGATGATCTATCGCGTGTCGTCCGCGCACGAAGAGGGCGGCGAGCGCGTGTACGCGGTGAACACGGAGTGCTTCCTCGGCGACGACGAAGGCAATCTGCGTGCGTTGCGCGCCCACAAGGTGGAGCAGACGATCGTCGACGGCCGGATGACATTCGAGCGCGTCGAAGGCACCGACTTCGAGTTGCCCTGCGAGCTCGTGCTGCTCGCGATGGGCTTCGTCGGTCCGCAACGGCCGGGCCTGCTCGAACAGCTGGGGGTCGATCTCAACGAGCGCGGCAACGTGTCCCGCGACGGGAGCTTCCGCACGAATCTCGCGAACGTGTTCGTCTGCGGCGACATGGGTCGTGGTCAGAGCCTCATCGTGTGGGCGATCGCCGAGGGGCGGTCGTGCGCGGCGGCGGTCGACGAGTTCCTGATGGGCGAGACACTGCTCCCCGCTCCGATCACACCGGACACCCTTCCTATGCGCTGATCGGCGATGAGCCGATCTCCGATCGGGTGATCGCAGCGATCTGCTGTAGGCCTATGCGCTGATCGGCGATGAGCCCACCTTCGATGGGGTGATCGCAGCGATCTGCTGTTGGCCTATGCGCTGATCGGCGATCGCAGTGCCCGTCTCGGGCCGTCCGCCTCGGGGGGAGCGTGGCGGACGACCCGAGCAGTGCATGATCATCCTGGCGAACGCGCGTTTCGGGCGGTCGGCGTCTGTGAGACGGGAAGATGAACCCGAGCGCTACCGCCGCTCGTTGGCGCGGTCTACGGCCCGATCAGCCGCCCTGCGTGAGCCCTGCGCGCGTCGCGTGCCAAAGGAGCTCTTCGGCGAGCTCGTCGAGCGCGGCTCGCGCAAGATCCAGCAGGTCGCACCCCTGATGGCTCCCGGCCGGCGCCGTCGGCAGGAGCGGCTCGAGCGTGAGGCGCACCTCGTCGGCGGCCGTGACGACGAGTTGCAGCCTCGCGGGCGTCACGACCATGCCCGCGTGGCTCCAGAGCCGGGCTTTGGTGGTCCACGCCGGGCCGGCTGAGGTGAAGCAGACGTCGACCTCCGCGGCCCCCCGGTTGCCGAGGGTCCAGCGCAGCCTGCCCGACGCCGTATCGCGCCGGAGCCGGAGCATGACATCACCCAGGAGCGCGCCGTCGATCGGCAATGTGCGCGCCACGCTCATGCCACCGCGATCCATCCGTGTCCCTCCCAACGGACCTTTCTCCGTTCGGAAATGCATCGGCGTCCTGCCCACCCGACTGAACCCCCCAACTGGTACGGAAGCCGCGGATGCACCCGGCGTTTGTCCGAGGTTTGTGGGGCCTGCGTCCCGTACGATCCACGAATGTTCGAATGGCCGGAAGAGCTGCAGATGGTGCGCGACGCGGTGCGCCAATTCGTCGACAACGAGATCCGCCCGCACCGCGACGAGCTCGAGCACGGCGACCTCCCGCCGTACGACTTGCTGCGCAAGCTGTACACGACGTTCGGCATGGGCCAGCTCGCCGCTGACGGCTTCGACCGGCGGATCGCGGCCGAGGAGGCGGGCAGCGACATGAGTCCCGAGAGCGGGTGGGGCGGGGAGCGCGAGGAGTCGCGCGGTGGGGGATTCACGCTGTTGCCGATCATCGAGCTCTGCAAGTGCTCGCCGGGCATGGTCACGGCGTTGGGGGTGTCGGTCGGGTTGACCGCGACCGCGATCAATTCGAAGGGCACGATCGTGCAGCGCAAGCGCTGGGCGCGTGATCTGTTGACGCTCGACAAGATCGGCGCGTGGGCGATCACCGAGCCCAACTCCGGCTCCGACGCGTTCGGACAGATGGCCTCCACCGCGCGGCGCGACGGCGACGAGTACGTGCTCAACGGATCGAAGACCTTCATCACGAACGGTCCGTACGCGGACACGATCGTCTTCATTTGCAAGCTCGACGAGGGCAACCCGCCGGCGGAGCGGACCGTGCTGCAGTTCGTCCTCGACTCGGGTATGCCCGGGCTCGAGCAGACGAAGCCGCTGCGCAAGATGGGCCTGCACTCGTCGCCGACCGGCATGCTCTTCCTCGACGACGTGCGGGTCGGCCGTGACCGTTTGCTGGGCGAGAGCGAGGACGCATTTCGCGGGAGCAGCGGCCGCGAAGCCAGCAAGGCGACGTTCGTCATCGAGAGATCGGGGGTCGCGGCGATGGCGCTCGGCATCATCGAGCGTTGTCTCGAGAAGTGTGTCGAGTACGCGAAGGAGCGCCGGCAATTCGGTCGACCGATCGGCGAATACCAGCTCATACAGCTGAAGCTCGCCAAGATGGAGGTCGCGCGGCTCAACGTCGAGAACCTCGTGTTCCGGGTGCTCGAGTCGTCGCAAGCCGGCAAGCCGATGACGCTCTCCGAAGCCTCGGCGATGAAGCTCTACTCGGCGGGCGCGGCGACCGAGGTCGCGCTCGAGGCGGTGCAACTGTTCGGGGGGAACGGCTACATGGCCGAGTACGAGGTCGAGCAATTGGCACGCGATGCCAAGGTGTTGCAGATCTACGCCGGCACCGACGAGATCCAGGTCGGTCAGATCGCACGGGCGTTGCTCGCGTAAGCGGGACCGACGCCGAGGTCCGAGAGATGCCGGTCGAGCCGCCGCCCTGCGTGTGGGACTTCCCCGATGCGGACTCCTCGGTCGGGGCCGACGACATCGTCGCGGTGGGTGCCGACCTCGAGCCGGGCACCTTGCTCGCGGCGTACCGGCGCGGACTGTTCCCGATGTACTCGGGGCGTTCGCTTGCGTGGTGGTCGCCCGACCCGCGCGGGATCATTCCGCTCGACGGCTTTCGTAGCAGTCGCTCGTTGCGCCGCGCCATCGGCCGCTTCGAGCTGCGGGTGAATACGGTCTTCGTCGACGTGATCCTCGGCTGCGCCGACCCGCGCCGCCCGCACGGCTGGATCGACGGGACGTTCGTCGACGCGTACACGCGTTTGCACGAGTTGGGTTGGGCGCACTCCGTCGAGACGTGGCGGGACGGCGTCCTCGCCGGCGGCGTGTACGGCGTACGCATCGGCCGGTTCTTCGCGGGCGAGTCGATGTTCCATCGGGTCACCGATGCGTCGAAGGTCGCGTGTTGGGCGACCGTCGAGCTCTTGAAGCTCGACGGTGCGACCCTTTTCGACGTGCAGTGGACGACGCCGCATCTGCGCTCGCTCGGTGCGGTCGACGTCGGCCGCGCGGAATACCTGCGGTTGCTAGGTTCGGCGACCATGGAACCGGTGCAGATCTTCCACAACCCAGCGTGTAGCAAGTCGCGCGGCGCGCTCGAGATCCTCACGGAGCGCGGGGTGGACGCGCAGATCGTGCGCTATCTCGACGCACCACCCGACCGTGCAACCCTCGGGCGCATCCTCGATGCGATCGACGACGATCCGATCGCGTTGGTCCGTACCGGCGACGACAAGTTCAAAGCCGCGGGCCTCACCAAGTCCGACGCGCAGACGCGCGCGCAGGTCATAGAGGTGCTCCTGAAGCATCCGGAGGTCATGGAGCGGCCCGTCGTGTTCGTCGGCGACCGAGCGGTGATCGCGCGGCCGTCGGAGAAGGTGCTCGATCTCCTCGATTGAACGGCGCCGATGAACTGACTCAGTCGCTGATGCGCGCCTTCGCGATGATCCGGGTCGGCCCGACGCGCACCAGCAGCTCGCCGGGCACCGCGTGGCGGCGGCCGAATTCGTCGGCGCGTTCCGCGCCCATGTAGCGCGCACCGAGTTTCGTCGCCCACGGGATCATCTCGTCGAGGTCCGTGCCGATACGCGCAGTGCCTTCGATGGTGACGAAGGAGAAGGGCGGACGGTCGTCGTCGACGCACAACGAGACCCGGTTGTCGCGTCGGAGTGCCCTCCCCTTGATGGTGTCGACGCCCGTCGTGAAGACCACGTCGTCGCCGTCGAGGACGAACCAGATGGGAACGACGTGCGGTGCGCCGTTCAGCCGGGTCCGCGCCAGCTTGGCCGTGCGTGTCCCGGCGTTCAGGAACGCCCGGCGTTCCTCGTCGGACATGTCGATCGTCATGCCCGAACGGTAACCTTCGATGCATGACGACGCCGACACTCGAAGACGTGCGCGCCGAGGTCAAGGCGTGGCTCGCCGAGAACTGGAACCCCGATCTGACGGTCGCGGAATGGTGGGACATCCTCGCCCGTTCCGGCTACGCGGCGCCGACGTTCCCCGAGGACACCTGGGGCAGGGGTTGGACGCGCGATCTCGCGACGGTTGTCAACCAGGCGATCGTCGAACACGGCGCGATCGGACCGCCCGCGGGCCTCGGATACCTGCTGACCGCGCCGACGATCGTCGCGCACGGCAACGAGCGTCAGAAGGCTGAGGACCTGCTGCGCATCCTGAACGGGCAGGACGCGTGGTGTCAGCTCTTCTCGGAACCCGGTGCCGGCTCCGATCTCGCGAGCCTTTCGACCAAGGCGGTGAAGGACGGCGACGAGTGGATCGTCACCGGACAGAAGGTGTGGACGTCGACCGCGCAGCTGACGAACCTCGGCATGCTCATCGCGCGCACCGCGCCAGAGCTCCCGAAGCACAAGGGCATCACGTACTTCAAGTTCGACATGCGCCAGCCGGGTGTCGAGATCCGACCGCTTCGTGAGATGACCGGCCGAGCGATGTTCAACGAGGTGTTCATCGACGGCGCCCGCGTGCGCGACGACGACATCATCGGCGGCCTGAACAACGGTTGGGCGGCTGCGAACACGACGCTCATGGCCGAGCGCGCCGGGCTCGGCACGGGCGGTTCCGGAGGGGCGGGCAACGCGTTCCCGGGACCGATCGCTGGACAGCTCGACACCCGCGCCGGCGACCACGTCGGTCAAGTGCGCACCGGCGGTACCGGCGGCGGCGGGACCGCGGCCGCGCAACGCCTCGTGAAACTTTCCCAACAGCTCGGCAAGAACACGGATCCGACGATCCGCCAGAAGCTCGCGAAGCTGTACACGATGCAGCAGCTCGGCCGGTACTCGTCGCTGCGCGCCAAGTCGCCGAACCAGCGCACCGGCGGCGAGCCGAACATCGCCAAGCTGATGATGAGTGATCTGCTGCGACTGCAGCGCGAGGTGGGCCACGAGATCATCGGTCCGTACGGCATGGTGATGGGCTCCGATACGCCGGGCGGCGGAATGGTGCAAGAGGTGACGCTGTTCTCGCCGGGTCCGTCGCTCTACGGCGGGACCGACCAGGTTCAGCGCAACATCCTCGGCGAGCGCGTGCTCGGTCTGCCGAAGGAGCCGGGACCGGCGAAGGATACGCCGTACCGCGATCTGCTCGTCAACCGCTGAGCGAGGTTCCCGTGCTTGACGAGCTCCTCGCGACGGTAGGCGTTCAGGAGCGCTTCGTTGCAGGCTCGCGAGTCGGCGTGTGCGCCCTGCACGGCGGTCTGGAGCAGGGAACTGCGGAGATCGCCGAAGCGGTCGCGACCACGTCCGGCGCGTCGTTCTACGCGGTCGTGCAGCCCGACGACCTGCGGTGGCACGTACCGTCGCATCGGTATGATCCTGAGCTCTCCGATGGCCTGCGCGCGTTCCTCGCGAGCATCGACATCGCCATCTCTGTTCACGGTTTCGGTGGCGTACGCGATGCCGACGATCGCTGGACGACGGCGCTGCTCGGCGGCACGAACCGAGAGCTCGCGGCCGACCTCGCGTGCGCGTTGATTCAGGCGCTCCCGCAATACCGTTGGATCGCCGATCTCGATTCGATGCCGCGGCATCTGCGCGGCCTACATCCCGCGAACCCGGTCAACCGCGTGGCACAGGGCGGCGTGCAGCTCGAGCTCCCGCCCCGGGTGCGCCGCCCGGGACCCGACTACGACGCGCTGGTCATTGCTCTTGCAGGAGTGGCAGGAGATGCGCGACATCGTTGTAGCGACGCAGGATAATGCGCTCCTGATCCGCGACGACCTCGCTGATCGATGCGTTGTCGGCGCCCGCGAACGCAAAGCGACGCGCGCCGGTAACGCGGTGGAGCAGCTGACCGATGACGCCACCGTGTGACACCGCGACGACGCGCTGGTCCGGATGCGCGGCGACGACGCGTTGAAAACCTCGCCAGACACGTTCGTCGAAGTCTTCGTGCGGCTCGGAGCCCGGGATGACGTCCCAGCGCTCCTGGATGAAGATCTGTTCGAAGATCGGGTCGCGTTGGGCGGCGCGGCGCCGGAACTCGCCTTCCTCCCAATCGCCGAGGAACACCTCGCGCAAATCGGCTACTTCGACGGGTGTCAGCCCGAGACTCGCCGCGAGGGGTGCTGCCGTCTCGTGCGTGCGCTGGAGGGGCGTGACGTACACGGCCGAGATCGCTTCGTGGCGCAATCGTGCCGCAAGCAACTCGGACTGCTTCACTCCGACCGGATCGAGGCGAGGGTCACCGTGACCGTCGCGGCTCGGGAACGGCTTGTCGGGGTGCGCGGGCGCGGACTCACCGTGGCGAACGAGCAGCACCGTCGTCGCGCCGGGAGGCGGCGAGTACCGATATTGGCGGAAGCCTTCGGGTGGGACCTCGGGTTCCTCGGTGGGGACGGCGGCGGTCACGATCGCGAAGTTAGCGCCCGGTAGGTTGCGGCCCGTGGGCGAGCGGCGCGTTACAACCATCGAGCGGCACGTCGGTCTTGCCGACGCCGGGCGCGATGCTCGCGCCCGACTCGACGCGCTGGCGCGCATCGTGCAGGACGTCTCCGACGTCGACGCCGCGAGCGCGTCCATCGACGGGATGGGTGTGTGGATCCTGCGGCGTCTCGAGATCGAAATATTGGCGACGCCGCGATTTCGCGCCGACGTCACGGCAACGACCTGGTGTAGCGGTGTCGGCGCGCGGTGGGCGGAGCGCGCCACGCAGTTGCACGTGGGCGATCGGTTGTGCGCCGAGGCGATCTCGATCTGGGTGCACACCGATCCCGAGCGCGGCGTGCCGACGCCGTTGCCGCCGGACTTCGACGCGGTGTGGGGCGCGACGGCCGAGGGCCGCAAGGTCACCGCGCGACTCCGGCACCCGCGCCCGCCGGC
>JALYLU010000024.1:0-1641 GCA_030774075.1 Actinomycetota bacterium
GTCACGAGCTGCTCATGCGCGCATCGACGGTGGGAACGCCAGGGATCGGCCAGCCCCTAACGTCGTTGCGATCGATTCCGGTCGTGCTTCCTCCGCTTACCGAGCAACGCGCAATCGCCGAGATGCTCGGTGCTCTTGACGACAAGATCGACTGCAATCAGCGGATCGTCCGAGCCGCTCAGGACTACGTGCGCGCGTTGTTTGAGGAGGTACTCCTCACTGTGGACTCGGATCCAAGTGTCACGACTATCGGCACAGTCGCGGGGAACGAGCGCCGATCTGTCGACCCTTCATCTCTCGATCCGATGACGCCATACATCGGGCTCGAACACATGCCTCAGAACGACATCGCGCTGTCGCGATGGGATACCGCGGCCAAGGTGACCAGCGGGAAGATGCGCTTCGCTCGCGGAGACGTTCTCTTCGGGAAGCTACGGCCGTACTTCCATAAGGTCGGCATCGCCCAGATCGACGGCGTCTGCTCTTCCGACATACTCGTCATCCGTCCCGTCGACGCACGCTGGGCGACCGCCCTTGCGCTTTCATTGTCGAGCACCGCAGTCATCGAGTATGCGAGCGCGGTTTCTGGCGGTACTCGAATGCCGCGCGTGTCATGGGCTGACCTCGCTAGGTACGAAATCAGAGCACCAAGACTCGAGGTTCTCGACTCCTTTGAACGTCAAGCGCGTCCGATAGTAGAGACGTTACGAGTGCGGGGCGCCGAGAGCAGGTCGCTCACCACACTGCGCTACGCGCTCCTGCCCAAGCTCATGTCTGGCGAACTCCGCTTGAAGCATGCAGAAGAGACAGTCGAGGCTGCGGTATGAGCTACGGGGCGGAGAGCTGGATCGAGGAAGCGTGCGTCGCCTACCTCGAAGAACTCGGCTGGAACGTGCGTTACGGCCCGGATCTCGCTCCCGGCGAGGCTGGCGCTGAGCGTTCGACGTACGCGGATGTCGTCCTGACCGGACGCCTCCGCGCTGCAGTCAAGCGATTGAACCCGCGGCTGCCGGCGGCCGCGGTAGACGACGCGGTCGCGACGGTGCTGCGCGCGGAGTCGCAGAACTTGTTGGCTGAGAACTGGCGCGTCCATCGACTGATCGTGGAGGGCGTACCCGTCCAGTACCGGCGCGGCGACGCGATCGTCGACGACCAGGCGTGGCTGATCGACTGGAAAACGCCGCGTCACAACGACTGGCTCGCGGTCAACCAGTTCACGGTCGTCGAGCACCGACGGAACCGCCGGCCGGACGTCGTCGTGTTCGTGAACGGGCTGCCGCTCGGCTTGATCGAACTGAAGAACCCCGGCGACGAGAACGCGACTCTGAAGGGTGCGTTCAACCAGCTGCAGACCTACAAGAGCGAGATCCCAACGCTGTTCGCTCCGAACGCAGTGGTGGTGGTATCGGATGGCGTCGGAGCGAAGATGTCGACGATGTCGGCGCCGTGGGAGCACTTCGCGCCGTGGAAGACAATCGACGGTGAGCGCCTCGCCGACACCGGGCTTCCTGAGCTCGAAGTCCTCGTGCGTGGCGTGTTCGAGCGTGAACGGTTCCTGGATCTCGTGCGGAACTTCATCGTCTTCTCCGACGAGACCTCGGGGTTGGTGAAACGCGTCGCCAAATACCACCAGTTCTGGGC
>JALYLU010000024.1:1651-9620 GCA_030774075.1 Actinomycetota bacterium
GTTCTGGGCAGTGCGCGCCGCGGTCGAGTCGACCGTCGAAGCCTCCACTCATGGGGACGGGCGAGCCGGTGTCGTGTGGCACACCCAGGGGTCGGGCAAGAGCCTCGAGATGCTGTTCTACGCGGCCAAGGTCATGCGCCACCCCGCGATGGCCAACCCGACGCTCGTCCTGCTGACCGATCGCAACGACCTGGATGACCAGCTCTTCGACGAGGTGTTCTGTGCGGCGCGCACCCTGCCGGAGACGCCCAAACAGGCGACGAGCCGCGACAACCTCAAGGAGCTGCTGCGACGCGCGTCCGGCGGGATCGTGTTCACCACGATCCAGAAGTTCTCCACGGCAGCCAAGGGCGAGCGCTACCCGCTGCTGTCGGACCGTCGCAACATCGTGGTGATCGCCGACGAAGCGCACCGCTCGCAGTACGACTTCATCGACGGCTTCGCACGCCACCTCCGCGACGGCCTGCCCAACGCCGCGTTCATCGGGTTCACCGGCACCCCGATCGAGTTCGAGGACAAGAGCACCCGCCAAGTATTCGGCGAATACGTTAGCGTCTACGACCTCACCCAGGCCGTCGAGGACGGGGCGACAGTGCGCATCTACTACGAGGCGCGACTCGCCAAGGTCGGGATGGCCGACGAGGCAGCCGAGCTGCTCGACAAGGGTTTCGACGAAGTCACCGAGACCGAAGAGACCGGCACCAAGCGCAAGGCGAAGTCGCGTTGGGCTCGCATCGAGGCGATCGTCGGCGCGCAGGATCGACTCGAACACGTCGCGCGCGACATCGTCGAGCACTGGGAAGCCCGTCGAGAGGTCCTGGCGGGCAAGGCCATGATCGTGTGCATGAGCCGCCGCATCTGCGCGGCGCTGTACGACGAGATCGCCAAGCTGCGACCCGATTGGGTCTCCGACGATGACTCGACCGGCAAGCTGAAAGTCGTCATCACGGGTGGGCCGATGGATGACGACGCGATCAAGCGCCACGTCCGCTCGAAGCAGGCCCTGCGCGAGGTTAAGGCCCGGGCCAAGGACGTCGACGACTCGCTCGAGCTCGTCATCGTGCGCGACATGTGGCTCACCGGCTTCGACTCGCCGTCGATGCACACGATGTACGTCGACAAGCCGATGCGCGGCGCCGGCCTGATGCAGGCCATCGCTCGCATCAACCGCACCTTCCGTGACAAGCCCGGCGGTCTCGTCGTCGACTACCTCGGCCTCGCCGACGCGCTGCGCAAAGCCCTCGCCAACTACACCGCCCAGGACCGCGAGGAAGCCGGCATCCCCATCAACGACGCCGTGCGGCTCCTCCAAGAAAAGCACGAGGTCGTCACCTCAATCCTCCACGGCCACGACTGGTCCGGCGGCGTCTCCGGCCAGCGCGCGAAGTACCTGCGCGCGCTGGCGTCCACGATCGACTTCGTTCTGGCCGACTCCGAGCGCAAGGACCGCTTCGAGAAGCAGACCGGCATGCTCGTCAAGACCTTCGCGTTGTGCGTGCCGGACCCGCGCGCGCTGGCACTGCGCGATGACGTCGGGTTCTTCCAAGATGTTCGGGCCCAGATCGCCAAGCTCGAGGCCGCCGGCGACCGTGGCGCAGGCAAGTCGACCGAAGAGCTCGACACCGCCATCTCGCAGCTGCTGTCCGAGGCGGTCGCCTCCGAAGGCGTCATCGACCTCTACGCCGCAGCCGGGATCAACAAGCCCGACATCTCTATCCTCTCCGACGAGTTCTTGGAGGACATCAAGCGCCTACCGCAGAAGAACCTCCAGTTCGAGTTGCTGCGCAAGCTGCTCAACGACGAGATCCGCAAGGTCGGCAAGCGCAACCTCGTCGAGGAACGGCGCTTCTCCGACATGCTCCAGCAGTCCATCGTCAAGTACCAGAACCGCACCCTCAGCAGCGCCGAGGTCATCGCCGAGCTCGTCGCGCTGGCCAAGGAGATGCGTGAGGCGCGCGAGCGCGGCGAGAGGATGCACCTCAACGATGCCGAGCTCGCGTTCTACGACGCGGTCTGCCAGAACGACAGCGCTGTCCTCGAGCTCGGCGATGACGTGTTGCGCGACATCGTGGCCGACTTGGTCGACACCGTGAAACGCAACGCAACCGTCGACTGGTCCATCAAGGAACAGGTGCGGGCGAAGCTGCGTGCCACCGTGCGTCGCGTGCTGCTCCGGCACGACTACCCGCCGGACAAGTGCGAGGCCGCTACCAACCTGGTTCTCGAGCAGGCCGAGCTGTTCGCCAGCGAACTCGTGGCCGCCTGACAACGTCCCTCTCAGATCCTTCGACGTTACGTGAGGGTCGGTGGCGAGATCGTTGTGGGAGTGCTGGCGGTTTGGCACCAGTCGTCGAGGATGGCGGCGACAGATGACGGTGGTTCGGAGTTTCGGGCGTCATGAGCGTGCGGTTCATCGGCGGGCGGGGTGTCGATTGTGGTGGCTGCGTTGTCGGCGGGAAGGAGGGCAGCGTCGATCTGCGCGAGTCGTTCTTGCAGGAAGGTGATCCGTTCGCCGTGTGGGAATGTGCGCGTGAGGCCTCGTTCGGCTTGCGCGGTTTCGTGTTCGGCCTGTTGTGCGCGCTCGCGATGTTCGTCGCGGTGGCGTTCGAGGGTGTGGAGTCGGTGTTCGAGCCGCGAGAGCATCCCGGCGGCGGAGAGCTCGTTGAAGCTGGAGCGGTCGCCGCGGTGGACCGGTTCGGGGATGGTGTCGAGCGCGAGCTCGTAGTGGTTGCCGAGGCTGTTGGACGTGAGGACGATGTCGAAGCCGCCGATGTCGCCGAGCAACAGTTTCCTTGGCGCATGCGGTTCGTTGACGTATCGGATGACGCTGGTGTGGAGGATCTCCCGGACTTCAGCGCGGTCCGCGTACCGCGCGCTGTTGATAACCATCGTGAACTGGTCGGCTCGTGTATCGATCCGTCGGCGGATGGCGCCTTCGTATCGGTCGGCGAGGGCGTTGTGCCGGGCGGCGCGGTCGCGGGAGGTTGCGGCAGTCTGTTGCAGGCGGTGTTGATCATGGCGGTGTGCGTCGCGTAGCCGGTGCAGCTTGGTGACTTCCGCGTGGACGCCGGCGCGTTCGAGGATAAGAGGATTGCCGGTGGCGAGCGCCTTGACTTCGGCGTAGGACAGGGCTTGTTCGCCGATGTCGTCGATCGTACGGGTGGTGGTGTCGCCTCGCATGATCTGGTGGATGAACGCGGCTTTTCGCTCGAGGGTCTGCCACATGTAGATATCGAAGCTGTGTTCCGTGACGTAGCGGGTGATGTCTACCCTGTCGTTCTGATTGCCCTGTCGAAGGATGCGCCCTTCGCGTTGTTCGAGGTCGGCCGGTCGCCAGGGGCAGTCAAGATGGTGGAGCGCAACGGCGCGGGCTTGGACGTTGGTACCGATACCCATCTTGTCGGTGGAACCGACAAGTACGGCGATTCGTCCGTCACGGCATGCGGCGAAGAGTTCGGCTTTGCGTTTGTCGTCGCGTGCGTCGTGGATGAACGCGATCTGTTCGGCGGGAATGCCTCGCTCGGTGAGGAGGTCGCGGAGTTGTTGGTAGACGCTCCATTCCCCGGGTTTCGGGGTGCCGAGGTCACAGAACACGAGTTGCAGCGCCCCAGGCCAGAGCGCCGGCGCGTTGGCTGCTGTGAGGTACTGGTTGTGGCGGTGCAACTGCCAGATGTTGTGGATGCTGTCGGCGGCGACCTCGAGTTTGCCGTCATCGTCTGCGGGTCGGTCAACGAGCCGGAGGTGCAGGGCCGCGCGTCTACCGTCGCCGGAGATCTTGAGCATGTTGTCTTCTTCGGGCTGGACGCTGCGATTCCGGACGTGTTCGGCGCGGTCGGCGAGGTCGTTGACGTAGGCGCGGAGATCGGCTGACGCGGGAACGACGATCGTGCGCGGCCCGTCGCCCGTGAGGTCGGGGATGGGCAGGTGGAGTTGGTCAGTGCTGCGTACGTCGGCGACGGACCGGAAGATGCGCAGAAGCTCGGGGACGTTGGCGAAGCGGGCGAAGCGGCTGTGCATGCGGTAGGTGGCGCCGTCCGGTGCGAGTTCCAGCGCGGTGATGGTCCGACCGAACGCGGCGGCCCACGCGTCGAACGCTTCGATACCAGCTTGTTGGAGGGTGTCGGGTTGCAGGTAGGTCTGCATGACGTACATCTCGGCGATTGAGTTCGCGATGGGGGTGGCGGTGGCGAAGGTGGCGATGCGTTCGCCGCGGGTCCGGCGAAGGTGATCGAGCTTGAGCGCAAGGTCTTCGGCACGTTGCGAACCGGTACCGCCGACGCCCTGGATGCGCGAGGTGAAGCCGAGGTTCTTGTAGAGGTGGGCCTCGTCGACGAACAGGTAGTCGATGCCGGTGGCTTCGAACGTGACGCCGTCGTCTTTGCGTTGCTGGGCGAGGAGCCGCTTGTGTCGCTCCTCCTCGCGTGCGAGTTGCGCTTGCAGCCTCTTGACGGTGAGGCCGTCACCCTTTCGGGACGTGGCGATCGCGTCGCGGTATGCCTCGATCCGCGTGTTGAGGAAGCGTTCGCGGGTATCGCTGGAGACTGGGATGCGTTCGAACGCGGACGCGGTGATGATGATGGCGTCCCAGTCTCCGGTCGCGCAGCGAGCGACGAAGGATTTGCGATGTGCGGGGGTGAGGTCGTCGCGGCCGGCGATGAGAAGTCGCGCTTGCGGATACAACTGGAGAAACTCGCCCGAGAATTGCTCGAGCATGTGGTTGGGAACGATGTAGGCGGGCTTGTTCGCGAGACCGAGGCGACGCAGCTCGATGCCGGCGATGACCATGGTCGCGGTCTTCCCGGCGCCGACCGCGTGCGCGAGAAGCACCGTCGGTTCGGAGCAGATCCGCCAGATCGCGTTGCGTTGATGGTCATGCGGCCCGAACGCGCGGCTGAGGCCGGGCAACGTCAGGTGGGAGCCGTCGTACATAGGTAGGACGAGGCTGTTGAACCGTTCGTTGTAGGCGCGGGTGAGCCGGTCTGTCCGTTCGGTGCCTTCCCACACCCAACCGGCGAATCGCTCACCGACAGCTTCTTGTTTCTCGCGTGCGGCGATGGTCGCGGCGATGTTGACGGTGCGGGTCCCGTCGTCGGTTTCGTCGTAGATCGTGATGGCGCGTTGGTTGCACGCGGCTTCGATGAGATGCAGCGCGTCAGCGCGGTCGGTTCCCCACTCACTCGTCATCGCGACGCTGCTGCGCGCACCGCCAGGAGCGCGGAACGCCCACGTCGCGTTGAACGGGTGGTATTCCACGCTGACGTTGCAGCTGAGCAGGTCTCGGATGAACGCGGCGTGGTCATCGGGAGAGATCCACGACACTCCGAGGCGAGCATCGATTTCATCGGGGAGGATATCGACGGGTTGGACGGCTTCCAGCGCGTCGACATTGACTTGCCAGACCGGATCGGCGGCCGCGGCCTCGCGTGCTGCGCGCAGCTTCTCGCGAACGTCTCCGGACAGGTAGCTCGTGGCGGCGACGAGCTTTCCGGTGGCGGGATCGTCGAAGACCATCGCGTCGAGCTGCCTGCGCGCGTCGTCGACGCTCGTCTCAAGCAGTTGGGCGATGACCCCAAGATCGGGGACGCCGCGCTGATCCAGGCAAAGCGCGAGTGCGTCGTGCGGGTCGTGGGCGCGAGTGCGGGGTGTCCGCGGCGCGACGACCCGGTGTTCGAAGATCGACGCTTTGTGCGCGATGCCGGTATCGGGGTCGAAGTCTTCGAGCGCACATACCGCGGGGAAGCCGGGGTCGGCGCGAAAGCCGCCCATGGCTGGCCGCAAACGTCGGTAGGAAGGTTCGCCGCTGGTGGGGTCCGTTCGGCCGGTGCGTGCGAGGCTGAACCGATTGAGGGGTCCCCAACGGCTGGCGTAACGCTCGTAATGGTCCGTCAGCTCGCTACGTAATGGTGAGGTCGCGGCGTCATCGAATGTCGTGGCTTCGACGGCGAGGAGTCGCATGAGCGTGTCGCGCACGGCGATGAGAGCACGCAGCTCGTCGCGATCCTTGGAAGGCTGGGGCGCATACGGTTCGAGTTGTCCGCCGCGCCGACGCATGAACCCGCCAGTCGGAGTGGAGAGCAGGCTGCCCTCGCTATGCCATTCCTCAAGCACGGCCTTGCCGACCGACATCGCTTCGGAAGCGCGCGGCGCGGTCGGTTGCCGCGGTGGGGGAGTGGCGACCTTGCGGGTGTGGTCGGCGACCTCGGCGAGGGTCGCCGCGAGTTGTTCGGCGAGGGGCGGGTCGGGGCGCGCCCGGACGCGGAGGTCGTGGTCGTGGTAACGGCCGCGGTCGCATGCAATGTCGCCGAGCACCCATTCAGGATGTGCGACGAAGATCTCGTTGACCGCGACGGCGCCGCCCGCAACGTCCATGTCGACCGTCCGCGTCCAGGCCGATCCCTCGAACGGCGGTTCGGTGTCGTGGCGGCGCAGGACGACGAGGTCGATGATGACGTCAGTTCCGGCAACCGCCCGGAAGGCGCCGTCGGGGAGTCGCACGGCAGTGACAAGCTCGCCGAGCGTTGCCATGTCGTTTCGTGCGCGGGGATTGCGGGCGTCGAGTGTCCAGCGCGAAGTGAAGCACGCGACCAGCCCACCGGGCCGCACGAGGTGCAGGCTCTTGATGAGGAAGTGGTTGTGGATCGAGTGCCGGGCGGTGTTGTGGCGCGGGTCGTGCAGCGCGATCTTGGCGAACGGAACGTTGCCGATCGCGAGATCGAAGCTCGCGTCGGCGAAGGTCACGTCTTGGAAGCCGCCGCCATGAATGGCCGCGTGGGGATGTAGCTCGCGGGCGATCGCGGCGGTCGTCGGATCGAGTTCAACGCCAACCAGCTCGAGGGGCACATCAGCGGGTGCGGCGGTAAAGAACGTGCCAGCACCGCAGCCGGGCTCGAGGACGCGACCGCCACTGAAGCCGAGGCCACGAACGGCGTCCCAGACGACGCGGGCGAGATCGAGGCGCGTGTAGTGCGCGTTGAGGACGGTCCGCTCCGCGGCCCGCCACGCGTCGTTGTCGAGGAGCACGCGCAACTCGTCACGAACTTCGGACCAGCGGTCGTCGGCAGGGTCGAAGACGCCAGGGAGCGAACCCCATCCCGACCAGCGCGCGAGCACCGCCTGTTCGTCTCTGGTCGCGGGACGTGGGTGTGCGTCGAGATCGCGCAGCACTGCGATCGCAGCGAGATTGGCGCGTGTCTTGGCAACAGCACCTGATGGTGCGAGATCGTCAGAGTCGCCTGTCGCGAAACGGGCGGTTACGTCGTTGGGTCGTCCGGCGGGTTGCTCCGCAGCGGGATCCACTCCTCGGTCGGCGAACTCGGTCCGATCCACGCGCTCGTGTCGTCGATGGCCGGTTCGGTCGGATCGATCTCGGGTGACAGGAAGACCCGTTCGGCGAGGATCCGTTCCTCGGCCATCATCCGCGCCATGTTCGCTCGACCCGCCTTCTCGGCGAACGTGGTCGCGGGATGCTGCAGTTGGAGAAGTGTTTGTTCGAGGTTCTCGATTTCGTTGAGGATCTCTTGGCCCAACATCTGGAAGTAGTCGTCCGGGTCCGGGATCTGCGTGTAGTGGTTCGGGCACCAGCGGACCATGTGTTCCCTGGCCAGCATCCCGTACTGATTTGTCGTGCTGTTCGGCGTCGTGCGGTTCGGGGTTGCGGGGTTGGGCGTCATCGGTGGTTCCTTCGAAGAGGGCGTCGAAGCTCAGCTGTTCGTGGTCGTCTCGTCGAGCGCGGCTCACCATAGGACTGCTCTGGGACTGTCACAGTCGGCTCCCGGCGCGATCTGTTCGCGGGCATGGGGCCACATGACGATTCAGGAGACGACCAGGGCCCGCAGCTTGCGACTTGTGCGCGAGATTGCGGCGCGCGTCGCGGCACGGCTGAGGCCGTAGCGGTCGGCCAGCACGTCGCCTTCCACGCCCTCGACACGAGACGCGACGAGCAGCTGCCAGCCGAGCGGGTGCAGTGCCC
>JALYLU010000024.1:9630-16487 GCA_030774075.1 Actinomycetota bacterium
CGTGCCGTCTCTGTGCGGTCGGCCGCGTGCACCTTCTCGAGCGCGACGCGGGCAAGCTCCCGATCGCAAATCGCGTCGGCTGGGTCTGCGACCGCGAGGCACTCCAGAGCGTCGGTCGGCATCTCGTGGGAGATGACATGGCGGCGTCGGAAGTTCCGCGCTCGGCTATTTGTGCGTTGCACGAGCCGCACCGCGAGCCGCTCATCGTTCGGGTCGGTGGCGAATACGGCGTGGCACGCCGAGCTGAGGTGGTCCTCGAGGATCTCGCCCAACAGCGCGTTGGGACCACGAATCACGCGACGCAGCATCGGGGCGAGCGCGTGGAGTATTACGGTCAGCGCGTCGGCGTCGCCGGCCCGGGCGAGCACGACCAACGCCGCGAGTGGCGCGTCGCACCCGGCCCGGATCGCATGAACGTGATCGTCGAGCAGTCCCGACCCGACGGTGGGATCGTCCGGCCACGGACGCCGTGCGGCGACCACTTGGTAGGCACGTTCGAGGCCGGCGAGGGTTTCTCCGACGGAGCGGCTCATGATTGCTCCCGTGTTTGGCGTTGCGATCGCCGTCACGGTGAGCGCTCCGGTTCCCTGGTGACGTCCCGGACGCCGCCGACATCAGGACCCGGCCGGGCAATAGGCCGATTGGTCGTTCCCTCGGGTCGCTGCCGGTGACGGTCGAAGGAGGCCCGGGAACGGATCTGAATCCGGGTGAGCGACTGCTGGTTGCGGCGCTCGCGCTCGTCCTCGGGTGTGCGATTGCCGTGTGGTTCGGCGCCGCCGTGGCCGCCGCGCTCGGCGGGTCTCGCTTGCCGGTCGGGTTCAGCGCTGGACTCAGCGCGGCGAGTCGACTTCCCGGACACCTCTCCGACCCGCGGCGCGCATGGCCGGCGCCCGCGGCCGCAACCTTGCCCGGCCCGATCCTCTACTGGTCCGCAACGCTGCTCGTGGCCGTCGCGGCGGCTGTGCTCGCCGCGATGGCCGTGCGCGTGTGGCGCCGTATTTCTGACCCGGGACGGGTGCGCCTCGGCGTCGATGTCCGGGCCAGGTTCGCGACCCGCCGGGATCTCGCGCCGTTGATTGTCAATTGCCCGCCGCCGGCCGGTCGGTTCGCGCTCGGGACAGCCGATGGTGTCCTCTTGGCGACCGAGGATCGCGCGCTGGCGCCGATCAAGGCTCGGTCCCGCGAGATGCGCGCCCGTCAGGGCGATCGCGGAAGCGTGGCGATCATCGGTCCGTCACGGTGTGGCAAGACCACGAATGTCATCGCGTCGTTGCTCGACTGGCCGGGCCCCGCAGTCGTCGTGAGCGTCAAGCGCGACCTGTTGGACACGACCGTCCTGCACCGTTCCCGGATCGGTGAGATCGCCGTGTTCGATCCAGCCGGTGTCTCGCGTATCGATACGGACAAGCTTGCGCGCTGGTCTCCGCTTCGGCGCGCGACAAGCCCGAGCGGCGCGCAACAGGCCGCCGCCGCGCTCGCGGCTGCGATTCCGCGTGCCGGGGTCGAAGGCGGGATGGACTACTGGACCAAACAAGCAGAAATCCTTCTGGCCGGGCTGTTGGGCGCCGCCGCCCTCGACGAGGACCGCACCATGGTCGACGTCGCTCGCTGGGTCTTCAACAAGGACATGCCCGCCAAGGATCGGCCGAGCGAGATTCTCTCCATCCTCCAGAGCGCGATCCGCGATCCCGACCAACAAGAGGCCGCCGAGGCCGCGATCGTGCATCTCGATGCCGTCTGGAAACTCGACGAGCGCGTCCGTTCATCCGTGTACGCGACGCTCCAAACGGTCGTGCAGCCATGGCTCGACCCGACCGTGCGACTGTCGGCGCAACTTGACGACGCACAGCGCGGGTGGGTCGACCTCGAATGGCTGTGTGGCACCGGCGAGGCCAACTCGCTGTATCTGGTCGCGCCATTGCACGATCAGCATCGCCTGAGCGCGGTCCTCGGTGGCTTGATTGGTGACCTCAAGGACCAGGCTTACCAATGGGACGTCGAAGGACGGCGACTTCCACATCCGCTGCTGCTGCTTGTGGACGAAGCCGCGAACATGCCGTTGTCGTGGTTGCCGGAGGTCGCGTCGACGTGCGCGGGGATCGGGATCCTGCTCGTCACCGTGTGGCAGTCGAAAGGACAGATCGACTTCGCGTACGGGCGCCTCGCCGACAGCGTGCTCACTAACCACCTGACGAAGGTGTTCTTCGCGGGTTGTTCCGATCCGTCGACTCTGGAGTATGTGTCGCGACTTCTTGGCGAAGAGGAGGTGACGCGTCGGTCCTGGTCGTTCGACGTCGGCGGCTCCCGCCGTCGCAGCATCTCCGAGGGCCCCGCACGCGAGGCGCTCAGTCCCTACCACCTTTTGCGCCAAGTACGGCCCGGCGAAGGCGTCCTCATCCACGGCACCCTCCCGCCGGCGCACATCTACGCCCGCCGCTACTGGGACGACCCGCGCCTACGAGCGCTGCACGAAACAGGTGAAGCTCCAAAGCGGCAACGGCGGCGCGCGCCCAGACGGACTCAAGCCTCGGGTTCGTTGACCATCATCTGACGGATTTCGAGCTCTCGCGAACTTGATATCGCGTCCCGGTCCTTGGCGGCCCTGGTCCCGGACTCCGGGCGTTGCTTGCAAGGAGGGGTGATCGAGGACCTGCACTTGGCGGTGCCGGAGCCGGTCGCAGTCGGGACGTTCATCGACAGGTCAACGTCGCGCGTGAAAGTCGACCTCTGGCGGTTCCCGGGACGTCACCCGGGAACGACGCTCTGCAATCTGCAGTCACGGCGACGCGAGCTCGGAGGATGGGAATGCGCAGCGACCGGGACAACCGCCTCGACGTTGCGGTTCCGCGGACGACGTTGCCGGCTCGCCCAGTTGCGGATGCGATTCGGCTTCTTCAGGAACGAGGTGAGCTCGAGTTCGACGAGTCTGTGCTCGGGAAGTGGATGGGGTGGGAGCCCCGCGAAGTCACGGGTCTGCTGTCGGGAACGGTCGCTGAGCTCGATCTCGTCCAGATCGGTCAGGCGTGCGAGGCCTTGCATTGCTCGCCTTACGCGCTGTGGGGTCCGACGCTGGGACGGGAGATCCTCGACGTGTATGGGCCGGAGTGCTGGCCCGCGTACATCGAGCCGCTGTTCGATGCACCGAGCATGGTGTCGGAGTTCGTGCAGCGCCGCGTTGATCAGCTCGCGGCCCCGACGGCTGACCTGCGACCGTCCGACCTGTTGCATGAATATGCGTCGGTCGGGGCGCGCCTGGTCAGGGAATGGACTGCTGTCGAGGCCGAGTCAGCCGAGGTGCTGGAGTTGCGTCCGATGGGAAGGCCTGGCGATGCGCGCCGTGACTGACGCACGGAACCCCGGGCGGTTGACATCAAGTAGACGTCTGCTCAATGTAGTAGTCTGGAGTGAGCACGGAGGTGCTCGTTCTTGGCGACGGGTGACGATGAGCGGCAGCTACGAACTCGCGAACCGAGCTGAGGGGTTTGGGTCGCTGGTCGGCTGGAACGCGCGACTCGAGACGTTTTTCCTGATCGTGTATCGCCACGAGCGGTCATCGGAGAACATTGGCCCGGCCGAGATGCTGTTCGGGACGTCGCCGCGCGAGTTGCCGACGATCGAATGTTTGGATCGGGCGTGTTTCATGCACGGGCAGATTTCGCCTTGCGTGCGCGATGCGCTCGGGGCTGATCAAACCGCCTGCGGCCCGTTCGATAGCCGCTCGCTTGAGTCGAGTGCTCGTACGTTCGAGGAGGGGCTGCTATGTCTGCAGGCGGAAGATCTCGCTCGGGGCCGCCGCCATCTGACTCTCGTCCATGACCTTCCAACCGAGGGCGAGGCGCTGGACGCGTTCCATGTACGCGTCGCGCAACGCCTTCGCGGTTGTTGGTATCGGATCGCGTCAGGGCCGCGCTGGCACACGCTGACAATCGACGGCGACGGGCAGACGGCGATCATCGGAGATCTTGTGCGCCTGATCGCGCCGATCAGTCAGCCTGACTGGCGCATGTATGAAACGAACCGACCGAACGACGCGCGGTTTCCCCGCGCGATCGGGCATGACCCGCACGGGTGGCGATGACACGAGCTTGCGTCGCTTCGAGCCGCACGATTCGGGACGCCGAGGAAAGCGCATCGGATGCGACGACAACGATCGGGTGAAGCCGTCGTCAGTTTTGATCCTTTGGCACTACGCCGCTGGCGTCAGCATCGTCAACTGTCGCACGACGCGCTGGGCACGCGGGTCGGCATCTCGAGACCCAACCTGATTGCCTACGAACAGGGATCGCGGGGTGTCGGGATCGACACGCTGATGGCGTTGTCGGAGGCGCTGGGCATCGAGCCGAGTGATCTGCTGTCGATTGCTCGGCGCGACGAAACGCTTGCCGATCTGCGGGCGCGCCGTGGCGCGACGAAGTCGAGGCTCGCAGAACTCCTCGGCGTCAGCCGCGCCTCGTGGGCGAACATCGAGGCCGGCCGCACGCGGCTGTCACCGGAGATCGCGCAAAAGGCGGCGCAGCTACTTGGGGTGACCGTTGCGGAGCTGCTGGCGGCGCGGACTCGTAGCGAGTCCGCCTAGACGTCGACGGTCGGGACGCGATGCGCGAACGCGGACATTCGGGCATCCAGCGCGTCTCGTTCGGCAAGCGCGCTCGGATCGACGGACGGATTGCCGAGCGGTGTGTCGATGTCGATCTGGTAGCGGTCGCGGTAGATGGCGATGGCGGAGATGAGTTCGGCGATCTCTGCCGCGTCGAACTCGTGGTCGTTGAGGTCGGCGCCGCTGTTCAGCTGCGTGACGAGCCCGTTTACCCACGGCGGCTGGTCGACGAGCGCGTCATGCGTGACTGTGCGTTCCCGCTCCCGGCGCGCTCGAGCGGCGGGGCTGTGAGGTGCGGTTGCGTAGTCGTCGAGGATCTGGCGCGCTCGCCGACCGTGCCGGGAGCGTGCGAGGCGGGCGCGCAGCTGCGCGAGTTCAGTGTCGATGGCTGTGGCTGCTGCTTCGGCAAGGGTGTTGACGTCAGGCGTCGAACCGGGACCAGCAGGGAGGGCACGGCGGTGAATTCGGAGCTCGCTGATGCGCTGTTCGAGCTGTCGGATCGGATCGGCGTCGTTGGCCGCTTGGGAGATGTCGGCGAGGCTGCGTTCCTCGCGTCGGCTGAGTGTCGGCGCGTGACGGGGGAGGTCTGCGAGCAGTTCTCGGACCCGGCGAGGCTCGCTGGTTGGCCAGTGGGCGAGGAGGTCACGGGAGGCGAGGAGCCGGTTGATTTGTTCGAGTTCGACGATGTGCGGCCAGTGTTCGAGGATCCAATTACGCCGCTCGGTTTGGGTACCGGCCACAGCCGCGAGTTCAGCGTGCAGCTCTGTGGTGGCGAGCGTGCGACTGCAGAGGTCGGCGATGATGCGACGCTGATCGGGCGGCGCCGCGGTGACGAGCGCGTCGAGCTCCGCTTTGCGGGCCGCAAGTTCTCGCACCGGGCGCGCCGCGGCGGGTGTCGCCGCGGGAGCCCGTTCGTTGAACCAACCACGGGCCTCGACGAGCCGGAGGGTTTCGCGCCGCCAGCTCGCTGCGAGTCGAGCGGTATCGGGTGGTGGCCCAAGACCGGGCACACCATCAGGGATGTCGTGTTGGGTGCGCCACTGAGCGATGTCGGTGACGATGTCGTCCCACGTGAGCGCGCCGATCTGATCGGTCGGCCTTGGTCCGGGCCAGCCTGTCAGCCACGACGGTGGTTCCGCGAGCAGAGCGTGTCCGGCACGAACCAACGCCAGATGCGCGGCGCGCGCGTACACAACGGTGCTTCGATCGGAAGCGTCGGGATCACGGGCGAGCGTCAGGAGCGCCGCGGCTGTGTGCTCATCGACGAGGGCTGCGATTACGCGTGCGTCGGGGTCAGCGACGCTCGCGAGAGTCTTGGCGCCGGAACGTTCGAGCCGCGCCAACATGGTCGCCTCTGGGTCGACCTCGAGTTCGTCGGGAAGTTGGATGCCGTGAACGTGACGTTCTTCGACTTCGCGGGCTTGCGCGACCGTCGCGTACAGCTGTGCGTGATTGCGGGCGCGGGACAGCGCCACGTAGCTGCCTTCGCGGTTGAGGCCGTCGGGGCCGACGACGAGCACGACGTCACAGGTCGCCCCTTGCGCCTTGTAGACGGTGGCTGCGTAGCCGTGTCCGAGATGACCGGCGTCGAGGTACTCGGCATCGAGCACCACTTCGCGTTCATCATGATCGAGTCGGACCGTGATTGTGCCCTCGACGGCGGTGACGAGCGAGACGATGCCGAACATGCCGTTCTTGACGTAGGCGGGTCGACCATCGGGCTCGCGTTGCACACTGTTGTGCAACACGATGATCCGATCGCCGGCCTGGAATGGTTCATCGCCGACCCACGCGCACGGACCGCTGAGCTCGCCGCGTTGGGCCGCGCGGGCACGGGCCCGCTGGTTCAGATGGCGTGCCTCCGCACGCGTCCCCGCCAGCAGCAGCACGTCTTCACTGGCATGGTGGTGTGTCCACCAGTCGTCGATGACCTGCTGGTGCAGTGCATCGGCATCGGGGTGGATGGTGACCCTGCCGTGTTCGAGGTAGGCGCGCCAGGCCGTGTGGACGTCGCCAGCGCGCAGCTGATCCAGCGCCGTGTGTTCCCAAGGGTGACGCTGGCGCCGGTTGATGGTGAGCTCGCACGCGTCAGTGCCGAGCAGATCGCAGACGGCACGGAACGCTCCGCCCGCCGCGATTTCCGGCAGTTGATGGTGATCGCCAGCGAGGACGACTTTGCCTCCCGCGTCCGTGACCGCCGCGACGATGTACGCGAGATCTCTCGTCCCGGCCATGCCCGCCTCGTCGACGACCACAACGG
>JALYLU010000025.1:0-1106 GCA_030774075.1 Actinomycetota bacterium
GGATGAACAGGAGGAGGCAGTCGACCGTCTCGTCGGCCGCGTCGAGGTAGCCGCGCGTGGTGAGCTCTTTGACGCGATCGCGAACGTCGCGCAAGAACTGGTCGCGCGTGCGTGTGCGTTCGACGTCGTTCGCGGCTTCGAGGTAGCGGACGTAGTTGTCGAGCGGGAACTTGACGTCCATGTGCATGACGAGCCCGTTGGGGAGGAGGAAGGTGTAGTCGGGCCGGCCCGCACCGGCGAGTGTCGCCTGCTTGCGATAGTTGACGCCCTCGAGGAAACCGGCGACCTGCAGCACGTCTTCCGCCATGCGTTCGCCCCATTGGCCGCGCACGCGCGAGCTGGCGAGCGCCTCGCGCAGCTGATGGGTGTGCTCGGAGAGTGCGTTCAACCCCTCGTGCTGGCGCCGGAGCTCGTTCGTGAGCTCGCCGAAAGCCTTGTGGCGATCGTGCTCGAGCTCGCGCACGAGGTTGCTGACCTTGCCGAGCTCACCCGTCATCGAGCCGAGCTGCTGGTCGATCAGACCCTTCTTGCCGTCGAGCTCCGAAGTGGTCCGCAGCCGTTCCTGCTCGAGCAACGCCCGGTTGGCGTCGAGCAGGCGGGCGAGGAGCTCGCTCGAGTCGGGCGGTTGCGGAACGGCGACCCGGCGCCGGTTCTGGGCCGCCCACACGACCATCGCGCCCGCCACACATCCGAGCAGGCACGCCCCGACGACGCCGAAAACCACTGCGATGACCATGGGTCGACCCTAACGACGAGGTGTGACAGTCACGACGATGTCGTCGCCGTCGAGGCGGACGATGTCGTCGCCGTCGTGTCCAGCACCGGGATCGCGCCGTCGCCGAGTACGGATGCGACGACGGACCGCACGGGCCCTCGCCGTTCGTGCTCGTAGCTCGCCACCTTCTGGTTGAAGCCGAGCGCCTCGGGGTGCGACGGATCGGCGAGGAACTGGGCGAGCGCCGACAACACCGTGGCGTTGTTCCGCAGCCGCGGCGAAGCAGCCGCGGTGGCGACGAGCCGGCGGGCGAGCCCCTCGACGTCGTTCGCGGCCGCGACTTGGGTGGCGAGGGCGGAGTGGGCGCGAACGTCGTGCCAGCGGGCGAGGG
>JALYLU010000025.1:1116-16115 GCA_030774075.1 Actinomycetota bacterium
GCCGACCAGCGTTCGTATCGGCCCGGGGATCGGTCGGAGCTTGTCGTCGATGACCGACAGGAGGTCGTACCGGTGATCGAGCCGTCCGGACAGCGACGACCACGACGCGTCGACGTTGCGTCTCGCCTTCTGGAGATCGGGTCGCGCGCTCAACACCGACGACCCGGCGCCCACGACGGCGGCCACGATCAGGACGGGGAGCAGCACGCGTACGACGCGCAGCACGTGCATGACGGACGACCCTAGTCGTGGGCGGCTTCGAATTCGGTCATGGGGACGGTCACGAGCGGGCCCGAATTTCCCTGTGAACCGCTCGAATTTCGACCCTGGACAGATCCGCGGGGCGGGAGACGGCGAAGTGTTCGAGGGTAAGGTCGCGCGATTCGAAGGGGGTGCGCGATGGCGCGGATCGTCGTGATCGGCGGCGGAGTCGGCGGACTGACCAGCGGGATGTTGCTCGCTCGCGACGGCCACGACGTGACGGTGCTGGAACGCGACGCCGCGGCCCCGCCGGACACGCCCGACGACGCCTGGAACAGCTGGGACCGGCGAGGCGTCAACCAGTTCCGAATGGTGCACCTGTTCGCACCGCGTTTTCGCGCGCTGCTCGAGTCCGAGCTCCCTGACGTCGTCGCCGAGGCCGAGGCGTTGGGTGCGCTCCGTTACAACCCGATGCGCCTCGTTCCCGAGGACATGATCGGTGGGTACCGCGACACCGACGACCAGTTCGAGGCGCTGACGGCCCGCCGTCCGGTCATGGAGACCGCGCTCGCCCGCGCGTGCGCGCGTACGCCCGGGCTCGAGGTGCGGCGTGGTGTCGCGGTCTCGGCGCTGCTCACCGACGGCGACATCGCGAGCGGCGTTCCGAACGTCGTCGGCGTGCGCACCGAATCCGGCGACGAGCTGCACGCCGATCTCGTCGTCGACGCGGCTGGTCGTCGTTCCTCGTTGCCCGCGATGTTGGCCGCCCTGGGTGCGCGCGCGCCTGAGGAGGAGCTCGAGGATTCGGGCTTCATGTACTACGGGCGTCATTTCCGCTCGGCCGACGGTTCGATCCCGCCGCTGATGTGCGGAATCCTGACGCCGTGGGGAACGGTGTCGACGATCACCCTGCCCGGCGACAACGGCACGTGGGGATTGGGCATCATCACGAGCGCGAAGGACGCGGCGTTGCGCGGCCTGAAGGATGTCGACACCTGGATGCGAACCTGGCGGTCGCTCGCGCTCGTCGCACACTGGGCCGACGCCGAGCCCCTCGACGACCAGGTCGCGATCATGGCGAAGATCGAGGACCGTCACCGTTCGTTCGTGGTCGACGGCTCGCCGGTCGCGACCGGTGTGCTCGCGGTCGCCGACTCGTGGGCGTGCACGAACCCGTCGCTCGGGCGCGGCGCGGCGATCGGCTTCATGCACGCGGTCGAGCTGCGCGACCTGTTGCGGGTCGCGTCGATCGACTTCCCTATGGAGCTCGCACAGCGATGGCACGAGGTCACCGAGGCAACCGTGGAGCCGTACTACCGCGCGACGCTCGACTTCGACCGCCATCGCCTCGCCGAGATCGACGCGGGCATCGACGGCAAGAAGTACGACCCCGGTGATCCTCAGTGGGAGATCGGCCAGGCGCTCATAGCGGCGGCCGCGAAGGATCCTGACCTCTTCCGCGCGCTGCTCAGGGTCTTCGCCGTGCTCGCCTGCCCCGACGAGGTGCTCGCGCCACCCGGCGTATTTCAGAAAGTCGTGGAGCTCGGCGCCAACTGGCGTGACGAGCCGTCGTTCGCACCGACACGCGAAGAGCTGCTGGCCGTCGTGGGCGGTTGATCAACGGGGGGGGACAAGATGCGCATCGATTCCAGTGGCGTGACACTCGACGTGCAGGTCGAGGGCGACGGTCGACCGGTCGTGTTGTTGCACGGCTTTCCCGACACGAAACGATTGTGGTCGAAGCAGGTTCCGGCGCTGGTCGACGCCGGATTCCAGGTGATCGTGCCCGACCAGCGCGGCTACGGAGCCAGCGACAAGCCGGCCGAGGTCGAGGCGTACTCCATCCCGTTCCTGGCGATCGACGTCACTGCGATCCTCGATCACCTCGGCCTCGAGCGCGCCCACGTCGTCGGGCACGACTGGGGTTCGGCCGTTGCCTGGGCGACGGCCGCGTTCGCGCCCGAGCGTGTTGATCATCTCGTCGCGCTGTCGGTCGGTCATCCGACGGCGTTCTCGAGCATGGGCATGTCGCAGCGTGAGAAGTCGTGGTACATGCTGCTGTTCCAGTTCCGCGACATCGCCGAGCAGTGGCTCACGATGAACGACTGGGCGAACTTCCGCGAGTGGTCGCAGCATCCCGACACCGACGCGGTGATTTCCGATCTGCAGCGCGACAAGTCGTTGACACCGGGCCTCGACTGGTACCGCGCCAACATCCCGCCGCAGGCGTTGATCGATCCGCCCCTCGAGCTCCCGCCCGTGCAGGCGCCCACGATGGGCATGTGGAGCAGCGGCGACTTCGCATTGCTCGAGGAGCAGATGAGCGGGTCGTCCAAGTACTGCGCCAACTCGTTCCGCTACGAGCGCATCGAGGGTCCCGGGCACTGGATGCAGTGGGAGGCGCCCGATCGGGTGAACGCGCTGCTGCTCGACTTCCTGCCGCGGTAACCCGCAGAAGGTCGCGGACAGTGGTGTAACGCACGCGTCACGCGTCCGCGACGTGCTCTGTGGACGATCGGTGAGTGCACTGTGGGTTGGTCGCCGAGCAAGCGACACGCATCGCCGCTCCCTGCCGTTCCTCGTCGGCCAGGACTTCGACGGCCAGGACTTCGATGGGATGCGAACTCGCGTGACCGACATCGCCGTCGTCGACGGTCCGGGTCAGGAGCTGATGGTCTCGGTTCTCGACACGTTCACGTTCCGCGCCGGCGACCGCGCCCTTGCTCTTCCGAGCGGTTCGCGCAAGCTGCTCGCGTTTCTCGCGCTCAGGGACCGGCCCGCGACGCGCCACCTCGTCGCCTCCACGCTGTGGCCCGGGGCCCCGCCGCAGGACGCGGCGAGCAGCCTGCGTTCCGCGCTTTGGCGGCTCAAACCCACCGCGAGCGCCGCCGTGATCGTCGAGGATCTCGACCTCGGTCCGCATCCGGACGTGCGCGTCGACATTCGCGAGTCGAGGGCACTGGCGCACCGCTTGCTCGATCCCTCGAATGAGATTCTGCCGAGCGACGAGACGGCGGCGGCCGTCGCGTCGCTGTCGGTCGACCTGCTGCCCGGCTGGTACGACGAATGGGTCGTGATCGAGAACGAGGAATGGCACCAGCTCCGGTTGCACGCGCTCGAAGCCATGGCCGCGCATCTCACGTGGAAGGGTCGGTGGGCCGAAGCCGTGATCGCGGCGCTCGCGGCCATACGCGCGGAGCCGCTTCGAGAAAGTGCGCACGGTGCGCTCATCAAGGTGTTCCTGGCCGAGGGAAACCAGATGGAAGCGCTCGAAGGCTTCAATCGGTATCGCACAATGCTGAAGTCCGAGCTCGGCATCGAACCGACCGCGCAGCTGACCGGTCTGGTCAGCGACCTCGGACGGCGGCGGTCGGACCCGTGACATGTCGTCGGGGTTTGTGTCGGTCGTCGGGGTTTGTGTCGCATCGGTTTGATTTGTCGCACCTGGTTGATACCTTGCGGGCATGGCTCGTTCCCGGGCCGCGTGCGCGACGCTCGCCGTCGCCCTGCTCGGGAGCGCCGGGTGGGGCTGGTGGTCCGGCGGTCGGGTCGCGGAGAGATTCGACGCAACCGTCGTACACGTGGTCGATGGCGACACGATCGTCGTCGGTGTCGCGAACCGCACCGAGACGGTGCGCATCCTCGGAGCCGACACGCCCGAGACCGTCGATCCCCGCAAGCCGGTGCAGTGTTACGGCCCGGAGGCGAGCGCCCACACGAAGGCGCGGCTCGCGCCCGGCACTCGGGTAACGCTCGAGACCGACGCCGAGGCCCGTGACAAGTACGGCCGCCTGCTCGCGTACGTGTACGTCGGCGGCGTGCGCTACGACGACGAGCTGCTCCGGCTGGGCTTCGCGCGTCTGCTGATCATTCCGCCCAACGGCGTGCACGCCCGCGCGATGCTCCAAGCCGCACTCGACGCGCGCGCGGCGCGCCGCGGCCTCTGGGGCGCGTGCTGAGAGGTCCTTCGACGATCATCCGCCACCCGGGTCTCTCGCACACCAGTACCAGTGCGGGCGATCGGGCTGCGTTCGCAACGCAAGTGCGGGTGATGTTGGTTCGTCGGCGCGCACGATGATGAGGTCGCTGGTGGCGTTGTTGGTGGCGTTGTTGGTGTCTTAGCTTAGAGGTAGGTGAGGAGGTAGCCATCGTGTTCCTCGTGTCGGGTGCGCATGCAAGCGCAGATCGACGCGGTGGCTACCCCGAGCCCGTGATGAGACACTTTCGACGTGACCGATGAGGTGGCCGACCTGCCGACGGGGACGGTGACATTTCTCTTCACGGACCTGGAGGGTTCGACGCGCCTGTGGGAGGACCATCCGGAGGCGATGAAGGCCGCGCTTGCTCGGCATGACGACTTGCTGCGCGAGGCGGTCGAGTCGTGCGGCGGGCACGTGGTCAAAACGACCGGCGACGGGGTGCTCGCCGCGTTCGCGACCGCGAACCAGGCGTTGGACGCGGCGGTCCTGGCGCAGCGCTCGCTCGGCTTCGAGGCATGGAGCGAGACCGGCCCGCTCCGGGTGCGAATGGGTCTGCACACTGGAGAAGCCGAGAACCGCTCCCGCGACTACTACGGCGCGGCGTTGAACCGCGCCGCGCGACTGATGTCCGCGGCGCATGCCGGCCAGATTGTTGTCTCGCATGCGACCGAACAAATCGTACGCGAGGATCTGGCGACCGAACTCGATCTGATCGACTTGGGTGAGCATCGGTTCCGCGATCTCTCGCGACCAGTACGTGTCTTTCAGGTGACCGCGCCTGGTTTGCGGCGTGAGTTCCCCAAGTTGCGATCGCTCGACGAGTTCCCCGGCAATCTCCCGCGTCAGGTCACGTCGTTCATCGGCCGCGGCGAGGAGCTCAAGAGCGTCGTCGCGTCACTCGATGAGCATCGGCTCGTGACACTGACGGGTCCCGGTGGCATCGGCAAGACGCGCCTGTCGATTCAGGTCGCGGCGGAGTTGCAGCCGCGCTACGCCGACGGCGTATGGATATGCGAGCTCGCGGGGGCGAGCGACGACGAGAGCCTGCTGCAACTCGTTGCTGCGACACTCGGAGTGCAGCCGCGCGCAGATGTCTCGCTCGAGGGGAGCATCGTCGGCTTCCTCGCCACCAAGCAGCTCCTCTTGATCCTGGACAACTGCGAGCATTTGATCTTCGCCGCCGCCCGGCTCGTCGGCGCGATTCTGCGAGACGCGTCCGAGGTGCGCATCCTCGCAACGAGCCGCGAGGCGTTAGGAGTGACAGGCGAGAGGTCCTCCGCACTCGGAACGTTGCCGCTCCCCGATCCCACCGGGGATTACGGAGCGATCGCCGAGCGTGCCGCAGTGCGCCTGTTCACGGAGCGTGCAGCTTCGGTGCGAGCTGGATTCGTGCTCGAACCCCGGAATGCCGCGACGGTGGCCGAGCTCTGCTGTCGTCTCGACGGCATTCCCCTCGCGATCGAGTTGGCCGCGGCGCGTGTCGTCGCAATGAGTCCGGCGGAGATCCTGGCTCATCTCGACGAGCGGTTTCGGCTGCTCATCGGGGGCGGCCGCACGGGCGCCGAGCGTCATCAAACGCTGGCGGCCGCGGTCGACTGGTCCTACTCGCTGCTCGAGACCTCGGATCGACTCGTCTTCGCGCGCTTGGGGGTATTCGTCGGTGGCTTCGACCTCGCCGCGGCCGAAGCGGTCGTGGCCGCGGACGGCATCGAGCGATCAGATGTCCTGAACGCGGTCGCGAGTCTGGTCGCCCGGTCCATGGTCGTGGCCGAGGATCATGACGACGCCACGACCCGTTACCGGATGCTGGAGACGCTGCGCGACTACGCCCTGGAGCGCCTCGACGACGGGCATCCTTGGAAGCGTCGTCACGCGCAGCACTACGCGAGCTTCGCGGAACAGGCCGGCCGTGCCGTGACGAGCCCGGACGAGGTGCGCTGGCGGCGGCGGATCCGCTCCGAGCTCGACAACCTGCGAGCCGCCGTGAGCTGGGCGCTCCTTCGCGATGACAGCGACGCCGGGCTCGCGATTCGTATCGTCGCCGCGCTCGCCCGGGAGTCGTACCTCGACCGATCGGCGGGGATCGGCGCCTGGGCCGAGCGCGCGGTGTCGCGAGCATCAGGGGTCGCCGCCGGACTGCGCTACGCCGTGCTCGCCGCGGCAGCGCAGGAAGCGCTCGGCCGCGACGATCTGAAAGCCGCGCGTTCCTTCGCGGTCGACGCCGTGCGCGAGGGCTTTCCACCGGATTGTCCCGCTCCTGCCTGCGGTCATATCGCGCTCGCGATGGTCGACGCCTATTGCTCGGAAGTCGAAGAGGCGCTTCGGCTGATCACGGACGCGGTTGACGCCATGGATGGTGCCGGTGGCGACTTGTACAGTCGGACATCTCTTCATACGCGGTTGGCGCTCCTCCAGACCTGGAACATCAAGCCCACCGCGCGCGCCCAGGCCGAAGAAGCAGTGGGTCTCGCCCGTCGGCTCGGAAACCCGTCGGCGCTGGCGGACGCGCTCTACGCATTCAGCTGGGCCGCATGGTCCGACGATCCCGATGTTGCCCTGACAGCGCTCGACGAGTGCATCGCTCTCACACGCGCGGGCGCCAGCGACAGTGTGTTCGACGGCGCGCTCGCCCAGGCGGCGCGGCTGCGCGCCGGAAAGGATGAGAGCGACGCGGCGCTCGACCTGTTGCGCGAGGCCGTCGTGCACAGCTACCAGATCGGGTACCGGCGTGCGGTGCATTTCGCGCTGTCGTGCGGCGTCGAGGTCCTCGCGCATTTCGGCTACGCGGAACCCGCGGCGGTCATCTCGGGATATGGCCCGGCTCGTCTCACGCGAACGACACTGCCCCGGGTCCTTCGGGCTGCTCTCGATCCCGACGCGTACGAGCGCGCCGCGACGCGCGGTGGCGCGATGACATTCGACGAGATCGTCAGCTTCACCGTGGCGCAGCTCGACCAGATCCGCAACTCTTGATTGCGGGGGCAGCGCGCGGTCGTGCACCGCAACCTCGAGCGTGAGGAACCCTTCGGAATTACGTTCGCGTGGGCGCCGGCGTACGACTGGGAGCTCACGGTGTGGGAGTCGCCGCCTACAGACATCAGCCCGGGCTGGATCACCGTGCTCATCAGAGGCCGCTACCCGAACGACCAGCAGCCCGTAACCGGCAAGGACATGGACAAGAAGTGGGGATAGCAACGCGCGAATTCGGTGGGCGCCGACCGCGCGGAGCGGCTTGAATGGCGGGTGATGACCGTGCTCGAGCCCGCGCCGATCGAGAATTGTGACGAGTGCGGCTTCCGTTGGGATCGATATACCGACGAACAGGCGGTCGGCGTCTACCTGGTGGCCGGTGGGCTCTTCCGGGGCGTGCTCGACGGTGTCGACCTCGACTTGGCGAACACCCGGCCGGTCTCGGACTCTTGGTCAATCCTCGAGTACGTCGATCACGTGCGCGCCTCGACGTGGATCTGGCGGTTCGTGGTCGACTCGGCGGTTGGTGACCTCGGGCTCGATTTGAGCACCGGCGGAACTCGACCGATGGATCCGGAGGTGAAGCGGTTCGACGACGTCGAGTCCACGGTCGCGGCCATGGAGGCGGAGAGCGCCGAGCTGTTCACCGTGCTGCTCGGTTTGGAGCCTGAACAGTGGGATTGCACGTCGCAGCTAACCCTGGGCGTGGTCGATCAGCGTTGGATCGTGCGGCACGCGTTGCACGAGATTCTCCACCACCTCCACGATGTCGGCCGCATCCGCGCTCGTCTCGGTGACGGCGTTCGCACCCAGACCGGTTCGGTTGTCCAGCTCAACATCGGCAGTGGCGGGGTGCCGAAGAATCCGGTCGACGAAGCCGAGGTCACGGCCGCGGGCATGACCGGTGATCACCACAACGACCGACTCCACCATGGCCGCGGGTTCCAGGCGCTGTGCCTCTATAGCAAGAACGTCATCGAGACGCTCAATGCCGAAGGTCATCCGATCTACCCGGGTGCGGCGGGCGAGAACATCACGGTGGAGGGCATCGACTGGGCCGGCCTGCGCCCGGGAGCGGTGATGTCGATCGGCGACGACGTGACAATCGAGTTGTCGTCGTACGCGACGCCGTGCGCCAAGAACGCTGCGTGGTTCGTCGATCGGGATTTCCGCCGGATGTTGCACGACACCAATCCCGGCTGGAGTCGCATATATGCCACCGTGCTCGAGCCCGGACGCGTCCACACCGGCGATCAGGTGGTCGTCGAGCCCTGATGCGACGGCGTCGAACGCGGCGCCTAACGGGTTGTCGCAAGGACCTCGTCGACGATTTCGAGAGTGGTGTCCGGATGCAAGAAGGCGAGCCGCGCCACCGTCTCGTCGTGCCAACGGGTCGGGACCACGAGCGTCCCGTGGTCGAGCATCAGCTGCTCGGACCAGGCTGCGTATTGCGCGGCGTCCCAGCCCGTGCGCCGGAACAACACGATCGAGAGCTCGGGTTCGCGCAGGAGCTCGAGGTAGGGGAGTGAGCGGATGCGCGCCGCCGCGTCGCGTGTGATCTCGAGCACGTGCTCGACCGCGGCCCGGTACGCGTCGGCGCCGTGCACCGCGAGCGAGAACCAGAACGGCAGCCCGCGCGCTCGCCTCGTGAGCTGGTAGGCGTAGTCGCCGGGGTTCCATCCGCCGGTTTGCTCATTGACCGAGTCGAGATACGCCGCGTGCTGGCCGTGGACGGAACGGGCGAGGCTCGGATCGCGGTAGAGCAGCGCCGCGCAGTCGAGCGGCGCGTAGAGCCACTTGTGCGGGTCGATGACGAGCGAATCGGAGCGCTCTATTCCTGCGAACTGTGCTCGCGCCGATGGTGCGAGAAGCGCGCCACCGCCGTACGCGGCGTCGACGTGCATCCACAGCGTGCGATCGTCGCAGACGCGGGCGATGCCGGCCAGATCGTCGACGAGTCCCGCGTTCGTGCTACCCGCGTTCGCCACGACCGCGCAAACCGACGCGGGGTCGTCGCACGCGTCGAGCGCTTCCGCGAGCGCGTCGCCCGTCAGGCGGTCGTCGACGAGAGGTACGAGGAGCGGAGCGACACCGAGGAGGTGCATCGTGTTTCGCACGGACGAATGAGTGTCGACGGTGATCGCGAACCGCACTCGCCTGCGGTTGTCGCCCAGACGTCGGCGCCCCGCGTCGCGTGCGACGGCCAGCGCGGAGAGGTTCGCGGCCGAGCCGCCTTGCACGAACGTTCCACCGGCCGACGCGGGCATGTCGGCGAGGTCGGCGATGAACCGCAGCGCCTCGTTCTCGGCCGAGATCGCACCGGCCGATTCGATCCACGAGACGCCGCTGACGGACGCGAGAGACACGACCGCGTCGAACAGCATCGATGCTTTCGTGGGCGCGGAGGGGATCCAGGCGAGAAACCGAGGGCTGTCGGCTCGGATCACCGCCGGTGCGAGCACGGAGGTGAAGTACTCCAGCACCGTCGCCGGGTCGTTCCCCTTCTCGCCGATCATCGGGCGGACGAGGGCGGGGAGCTCGGAAGGTTGGATCGTTCCGTTGAGGGGAGTCGGGTCGAGGGCCGCCAACGCGCGCAGTAGCTCGAGGACGCGGTCCGCGAGCGCCTGCGTCGCGGCGTCGAACTCGTGCATTCGATTGAGGCTACAGCGGCAGCTCGTCGTTCAGATCGACGGTCAAAGCAAGCGACGACCCGGTGGCACCGCGTTCATTCTCGGAGCAGCTGCACGCGCATCTTGTCGATCGCACGGCCGACGAGCTCGCCGGCCTTGGCGCGGCTGCAGCCGAGCAGTGGCGCAAGCTCCTTCATCGAGAGCGCGTCGCCTCCGTTCAAACCGAAGCGGAACCGTAACGCGTCGTGCTCCTCGGAGGTCAGCGTGTCGAACGCGTGCGGTCCGAGCAGCTCGAGCGCGTCGAGATCGGGTGCATCGGCGGCGAACTCGCGCGTGGCCGCATCGGGATACGGCCAACCGTCGTCGGTAGGGAACAGTGGCAGCGTCGATCTCATGCCGTCGACCTCATGACGTCGACCTCATGATGTCGACCTCATGATGTCGATCCCATGATGACCTCCCGCGACTCGCTGGTCGGTATTCGCCCATCGTTGCCCGCCGGCCTCGACGCGTCAATGGTGCAGGCGGTGTGCGCGGTTCGGCGGCGGGCTTGCCGGCGATGCAGCGTTCAGGGTTGCGCGCAGATCTGCGAGATGCTCGCGCGGCGCGCGTCGCCCTTGCAGCAACCCGTGGGGTGCATGGTTGGCCTCGTTCTCGAGGAGCCCGAGCCAGGGCGACGGTTCGCGAGACGTTCGGCGGGAGCCCGCGAAGCGAGCCCGAGCCCACGAGCAGTGCAGCTCGTCCTCGGCGCGGCTCAAGGCCACGTGCAGCAGGCGCCGCTCCTCCGCCTGAGCCGCGTCGGATGTCGACCAGGAGATCGGCACCAACCCCCGTTCGAGGCCGGTGACGAACACCACGGTCCACTCGAGCCCCTTGGCGCGGTGGAACGTGACCAGGTCGACGCCGTGGGCCCCGCTCGAGCCTCCGGCAGTAGCGCCCCCACCCGTGGCGGTGTCGAGCCAGATCGCGAACTCGCCGACTCCGCCGACTCCGCCGACCGCTTCGACGTAGTCGCGCCCGAGATCGAGCAGCGCGTCGCGATGCGCGCGCGCCTCGTCGGACTCGTTCGCTTCGTCGTCGGAGGCGAGGTCGGCCAGGTGGTGCGCGAGCGGGCGGCCGGGCAGCTTCCGCTCGGAGTCTCGGAGCTGCTCGAGGAGGGCGGCCACCGGAGGCCGGCTCGCGAAGCGCTGCCCCTCGCCGATGCGGAAGGGAACGCCGCGGCGGGTGAATGCGGTCTCGAAGCGCGACGACTGGGCGTTGGTGCGGAACAGGACGGCCATGCGGTGCCACGGCACTCCGTACGCGTGAGTCTGCTCGCAGGCAGCGACGACCGCGCTCGCCTCCGCGTCGTCGTCGTCGTAGGCCGTGATCGTCGGCGGTGCGCCGTGGGGTCGGACAGCCTCGGGACCACGCCGGGAACCTCCGGCCGCCGGGCCGAGCGCGACCTCGGCGAGCGCCACGACGGCCGGTGTGCTCCGGTAGTTGTGGGCCAGCGCGATCGCTTTGCTTCCCGGAAAGGTCTGTTCGAACGTGATCAGCGGACCGGCGTCGGCGCCGGTGAAGCCGTAGATCGCCTGGGCCGGGTCGCCGACCACCGTCAGCTCCTTCGATCCGCCCAGCCAGGCGCGCAAGAGTCGCAATTGCAGGGGGGTGGCGTCCTGGAACTCGTCGACGAACAGATGGCGGAAGCGCCACCTCTGTCCGGCCGCGAACTCCTCGTCGCGCGAGATCGCCTCTGCGCATCGGCTGAGCACGTCGTCGAAGTCGATCAGGTGCCGTCGGCGCTTCTCCGCTTCGTAACCCGCGTACAGCCGCGACACCTCCCCGGCCCCTCGGGGGGTTCGTCGCCCCGCCGCGTCGGCAGCCGCCGCGTAGCCGTCGGGCGAGATGAGGCGCGCCTTCGCCCACTCGATCTCGGCCGCCACGTCGGCGACCGCAACCGTGGAGGCCGCGCCCCGTCCGCCCACGATCGATCCGAGCAGGCGCGCCTTGTGATCGAGCACGCGCGGCGCCTCGCGGTTGCGTTCGGTCGCATGGCGCCGCAGCTGAGCGAGGGCGATCGCATGGAAGGTGCCCGCGGTGATCCGGCCGTCGACGCCGAGACGACCGATGCGGGAGACGAGCTCGCCCGCGGCCTTGCGGGTGAATGTGACGGCCAGCACGTGGCGAGCGACGACCCGCCCCTCACGAGCCCCGTACGCGATGCGGCGGGTGAGCACCCTCGTTTTGCCCGAGCCGGCCGGGGCGATGATGGCAAGAGGAGCGGCGTCGGATGTGACCGCGTCGTGCTGGAGCGGATCGAGATCGTGGAGCAGTGCGTCGCGCACGCTCGGACCGTACACAGCCGGTGTGACGGTGCGCACGGATGACGCGGAAGGGCCCCGAGTAGTCTTCGCTGCGTTGGCAGCTCCGATCTCCTCGGGGCCCGACCTCCGGCGCCCAGTCAGTAGGCATTGCCCTCGCAGGCGCCCGCCGACCGGTTTGCCGATCCGTACGCCTCCCCGAAGGTCGGCGCACGTCCCGGTCCGCACGTACGTCCGTTCCGCGCCCGTAAACGAGCTTGGAGTCCGACGCATCGGCGAACCGGTAAGGGCGGACACTACGACCGCGCCGCGCGAGCGTCAAGCAGAATTTGGGGTCGGCCGTGTCGCGTCTCGAGTGGTTTCGCCCCGTCTCGCCTCGTCTCGAGTCGTGGAGTTCGCGGAGCATTTACACGGCGCGCTGCGCGCGGTCGTGCGGACGCGGTATAGATGGTGGGAATGGAGATCGAACTCGTGCGTGGGACGCCCCGGCGCAAGCACGTCGAGGCCGTGCTGGTCGGTGATCGACTGCGGGTTTCATTCCCGCGCTGGATGTCGATCGACGAGGCGCAGGTGACGGCGCAGGAGCTGGCCGAACGCATGCGGCGGCGCACCGACTCGTCGGCGATCGACGTCGCGGCGCGGGCCCGGCGACTCGCGCGCGACTACCACCTGCCCCGCCCGCGGAGCGTGCGTTGGGTCGACAACATGCGTCAGCGTTGGGGTTCCTGTACCCCGGAGGATGGCGCGGTCCGGGTTTCGTCGCGGCTCGCGGCGTACCCGTCGTGGGTGCTCGACTACGTGCTCGTACACGAGCTCGCGCATCTCGTCGTGCCGAGCCACGGTCCGGCGCACGACGCGATCGTCGACCGGTTTCCCCAGGCCGAGCGGGCTCGCGGGTTCTTGATCGCGGTCGACCTCGATCCTTACGAAGGCGATGACGTCGCCGGCTTCTCGCAGGCGCCGTCCCGCCTTGACGGATCCGGCCTCCGCAGGTCCGGGCGCGCATAGAATTTCGGTGTGCCGTACCCCAAGAAACTGCTGAACGAAGGCGAGGAGGTCGCGCTCGACCTCCGCCCGCACTGGTGGTTCTTCTCGAAGCACATCGCGACCGGGATCCCGCTGTTCGTCGTGCTCGTTCTCGTCCTGTCCGTCGGCAACAAATGGCTGAATGCCCTGTGGGGGATCGTGGCCGTGGTTTGGGCGGGCTGGCTCGGCCTCAAGTACCTCGAGTGGAATTTCACACACTTCGTAGTGACCGACGATCGCGTCATCTACCGCACTGGCGTGATCGCGAAGCGCGGGGTCGAGATTCCGATGGAACGCATCAACAACATCAACTTCCACCAGGGAATCTGGGAGCGGATCATCGGCGCCGGCGATCTCGACATCGAGTCCGCGGGCCGGGACGGCCAGTCTCACTTCGACGACGTGTGGCATCCGGACGGCGTGCAACAAGAGTTGTACCGCCAGATGGAGGTGAACGCGAAGAAGCGCGCGCGCTGGTCGAATCCCGCGCCGGCTTTTGCTCCATCGGCGCCTGCGCCGCCGACCGTGCCGGAACAATTGCAGCAGCTCGCGGACCTGCGCGACCGGGGTGTCATCACGGCCGCGGAATTCGAGACGAAGAAGGCGCAGTTGCTCGAGCGCATGTGAGACCGGCGAGAGTCGTTTCGTTGGTCCCGAGCGCGACGGAGACGCTCGTCGCCCTCGGTGTCCGGCCGGTCGGCTGCACGCGGTTCTGCGATCTCGCGGGTGTGCCGACGGTTGGCGGGACGAAGAATGTCGACGTCGACGCGGTCGCCGCGCTCGCACCCGACCTCGTGATCGTCAACGACGAGGAGAACCGGCTCGAGGACGCGGACGCGCTCGTTGCGTGCGACCTGGCCCTGCATTCGATGTCGCCCCGTTCCGTCAGCGACGTGGGGCCCGCGGTGTGCGCGCTCGCGATGGCCATCGGCGTCGAGCCGCCCGAGCCGTTCGACGCGTGGGACGCGTGGCAGGCGCGTACGCGTACGCCGGAACGCTTGTCTGCGTTCATCCCGATCTGGCGGCGCCCGTGGATGTCGCTCGCGGCCGACACCTACGGCTCGTCGCTGCTCGCACACGCGGGCATTGCGAACATCTTCGGCGATTCGGTCGAGCGGTATCCAGAGGTGTCGATCGGCGAGGTGGCGGCGCGCGCGCCGGACGTCGTCCTGCTGCCGAGTGAGCCGTACGCGTTCGCGGAGCGGCACGCGCTCGAGCTGCGTGAGACCGTGCCGGGACTGCGCGCAACGTTTGTCGACGGCCGCGACCTGTTTTGGTGGGGGATTCGAACACCGGCTGCCGCCGAACGGCTGCAAAGCGCGCACTGATGGCGCGCGTGCGCATGAGGATCGACGACCTGGAGCGCGGCGACCTCCCGGCGCTGTCGGTCAAGACGGGCCAGGCGTGCGCAAACCCCGTCGCCATCGTGCTGCGGCCGGAGCAGCGACCGTGGTGGCCAACCGGGCGCAAGATCGCGGTGATCGTGCCGTTGGAGCCGGCGCGCGCCCGGGCGAGACGCCGGTTGACTCGCGTCACATGGGTGCTCCTCGTTGCGGGCGCGGCCGCGTTGGTCGCCGCGGTCACGGGCGCAGGACCGGCCGTTCTCCTGTTGGCGGGCGGTGCTCTCGTCGCGTACGGCGCGCTCGTGCTGATCGGCGAGCTCCGTTGGATCGGCTCGAGGCCGTCCGAAGTCGACGGTGACGTCGAGCTCACGCGCGTGCACCGCGCGTTCGCCCGCGCGGTCGACGAGCAGTACGGCCGTTAGCCCAGATATTTCAGTAGGCCGCTGTTTGGGTGCGTGCGCGGTCGTGGCCGTTGTCTCGATGCGCGAGGCGAACGGTGAGCGGGCGCGTGAGTGTCTGGCGGGCGTGTTGTTGGCTGCTGTGCCG
>JALYLU010000026.1:0-9498 GCA_030774075.1 Actinomycetota bacterium
GGCGTGCTTTCCGCCAGCTGCTTGTTCGCCGCCGGCGATCTTGCTGGTTGACCGCCAACCGTCGCGTTGCATGGCGGACGCGCTCTGCTCCCGCGTCATCGGCGGACGCCATTGGACTCGATTGTTCTCTATCCAGTAGTGGGACTTGCACCTTATGCCGCTGTTGCCGATTGACGGCGAGATAGAAACGGTCGAACCGTCAAACCTAAGAGCCCATCTATTTGGGCGCAACGGGTTGACGATCTTCTCGCCGCATCCGCACAGACAGAGGTGCGACGTTGTCCTGAAGGGGATCGAGATGTACAGCGTCGCCGGTTGCAATTGGTCGGGCACGGATTCAACGAACTCGAACTGGATCTCCGTCGCTCGCCGCATGTCTAAGCGTTCGACCATCGATCGAACGAAACGTTGATGCGTTGGTGGTGGTATTGGTTGAGCGCGTGATACACGCCTAAGTGCTTCTTCCACCACAGCACGGCGAGGGTGGCGTTAAGCGCATTGAGTTCGGCAATCTGGATATTCTCGGCGTAGGGATCGTAGTCGTCGACGCGAGCGAAGTCGACTTCCTGGTGCAGCACGGCGCGGTTCGCCGGCGTGCTCGCGGTGATCTGGACCGACGCGAGTAACTCATCACCCGACGGCGGTTTGACGACTCCCACACTTGAGTCGACGAAGGGCAAGTCCATGCGCTCGAGTTCAGCCACGATATCTCGCTTGACTTCGCCGCCGTCCATCGCCAAGAAAACGAATGACATCTCGCGCAACTCGTCAGCGTTGCCGCCGTCGATGAAGTACGGATGCGGGACGATGCCGCGCTTCATTTTGGAATACTCGTCCTTCAAGTAGTTGACCTTGAAGGAGCCGTTGCGAAGTTGTTCGAGGCTCGCGGCCCCAGGCGCCCGGAAGGCGTTGTGGGTCGAGAAGCGGTCGCCGTCGAATAGGTGAATCTCCTCGACCGGGCACTTAGCGACAAGATCGAGTATGTACGAGCCTGTACCGCCTAACCCTACAATCGCAATCTTTTGTCCAACGAGCTTGCCTGAGATCGCGCCGATGCCCGCGCGTCCCGATGCGGTGTCAACGTATTCGAAGGGCCAGTCAGCGTTGGCCACGACGCAAGGATCGAAGGTCTCTGCCTTCACGTCGGGGTCGATCGCCCGGGCGTGTGCCGCGATCAGGCCAACGTACGCAGTTACCTTGTGGTGATAGTCGCGATGCGGCGAGTCGGGCTTCGCGGAAAGCACGTGATCGACAACAAGGCCGGGCTCGATCTCCTGGCGTTGCGAATCAACGACGGCCGTCAATCGATTGCCAGAGGAATCACACGGCGCCTTCCCGATGAAGCGCGCGGCGTGGTCTTGCACCGGGTTCACCGTTACGTCGCCGTTCATCTCGAGCTTCGTCACCAATGTCCCACGATCAACATGACCATCGACGGTCGCTAGGGGCACGTGCTTCACCAAAAGGTGGCCGCCCGGCGTCACTTCGAGCTCGTAGCCGTCCGCGGTCAGAGCCGCCAAGTCGGAGCTGATGGGCCGTTACTCCAACCCCGACATCGTGGCCAAGCTTAAACGCATCCTCGCTGGTCAAACGCCTGGTCGCCCACCCGATCGAACTACCCGATCGGTACCCCACAAACAGGCCCAGCATCGCCTGGACCCTGAAGAAGTCGACCGTCTCCTGGAGCGCTACCGCGCGGGCACCAAGATCGACGACCTGGCTGCCGAGTTCGCGATCAACCGCAACACCGTCATGGAGCACGTCCGCCGGGCTGGCGCCCCACGCCGACGGAACGTCGTCATGGACCGCCTCGAAGAGGCCTGCCAGCTGTACGAGCAGGGCTGGTCACTCGCCAGAGTCGCTGAACACTTCGGAGTCGATCCCGGCACCGTCGGCTACGCCTTCCGCAAGGCCGGCCTCCCGAGACGCGACACCCACGGGCGCTAGATCAGCTCGCATTTTGTCCGCTCGACAGGCTCGCGCGAACAAGGGCTTTTGGGTCGAGATTCGGCTCGGTGCACTACGCGGATCCGGAGTACAGACCTTCACGAACACAGCGACAGTTCGCGTGCCTCTGGCCAGACTACGTGAGATAGGTCAGGGCAAAGTCTTAGAGAATAGTCAGGCGATGGCGCGTCCGTCGCTCACGCTGCGGATGAAGCGGGCGGGCACATTGGCGTCGCGCAGGATGTCGCCGATGTGTGAAGTGAGCCCGACCGGTTGCGTCACTTCGATGCCGCAGTGATCGCGATGGGCATCTTCGATCAGAGACCTCAGCGCGTCGAGCCCCGTCGTCGGATTGTATGGCAGCCACGCCCGAGCGTTACCCGCGTTGATTGTCACATTCGACACATGCTGCGTCATGTTTAGCTGGACGAGCCATGGCTGCTGCGCGTCCATGGCCCATTCCGCTCGTACCGGGCCGAACAGATCGCGGGCCGTCAGAAGTAGATCGCGAACACGTTCGACCACCATTGTGGGGAGAACTGACGGTTCTCGTTGGCCGAGCATGAACGCGTCGCCGTCGCCGGCGACGCCCTCTATCTCGGGCAGGTCTGGTGTCGTTCGGCCCGCTCCGGACCACTGGGAGTTCACGCCTTGCTGGATGAGCACGGATGCGATATTGGTGCCGTCCGGGTCGGCACTCGCCATCATGGCGAAGGGGTCGGACCAACCGTGCACGGTTGGGAACTCGCCCGGACTGAACTGGCGTGGGCAGGTGCGCACCCATTGGTCGCACGTACCCGTATCGGTTCCGAAGTTGAATGGCGCGACATTGCGTGAGAGGACATCGGTCCTCGGGACCGGCAGTCCTACGAGGTGCGCGACAAGCAATCCGAACGCCTTGTCACCGATGTGGCGGCTGAATCGGTTTGGCCAATAAAGGTTTGGGGATAGGCGCTCGTCGGCCGTGCGCGTGACCTCCCACACAATCCACGGCTCTTCTCGGTAGCCGACTGCGACCGGATGGATGCTGAACTCGACGCGTAAGGCACGGTCTGGTGGGAAGGGCGGGGAAACCCTGTAGACGGTTGCAATGATCGCGTCTGCGAGAGCGTCGTCGACCGAGCAGATATCCGGCTCCTCGACGATGCGCGGAGTGCCGCCTGGCGCGAACTCTGTGATGCCTCCGCCTCGAACGCCGGAGACACCTCCGTCACACACGTCGATCGTTTCATTCACGATCGCGAAATAGCCAGCGCGAGTGAATGATCGAACGGATTCGATGATCTCCTGTGCGTTTCGCAGGCCGTACTTAAACGGGTTTCCCTTTGTGACGTCGGGTTTGAATGTTCGTATGTTGGCGCTGCCATCGCGCGAGCGCCGCAGTAGCGAGGCGACGGCCAACTCGGGCTCAGACCGCGGCGACACGTCATCACCGCGAACGCGCGCGAATCGCAAGGTTATGTCATCGCCGGGTGCGAAGCTCACAAACTGTGCGACGTTGTATTCGACGGCGAGTCGATCTAGTGCCTCGTCTTTCAGGAGTTGCGCGGATCGCGCGATCGTACTCATTTCGCCTCCTCGATGGTATGGGCTGCCACGGCCTTCGCAGCCTCTGTCTCGCCGGCTTGTGCAACTGTGGTGCCCGCGTCGTACGCTTCGAGCTCCCGCACCCGATACGGTCGCAGATACTCGGTGAGTACGAGGAGCGCGGCGATCATTCCGATCAATAACTGGCTGTCGGTTCGTCGCTGGTAGGTGACGAAGGAGGCGAGCGCGACGACGCCCAATGTCAGGAGGAACCAGAGGGCAGGCCAAATGTATTGTCGCTTCTTCGGATTGTCGCGGCGATTCTTGGGCGATGAGAGCATCCACACCAAACAAGCGATGAGCACACCCGAGCCGGCCCCGACCGACATGACCACGGCAGGCCACACGGTGCGCCAACCATCGCCGACTATCGTCGCACCAACGAACAACGGGTATGCGAAAGCGACGTCAGGAAGGGGACGGCGTTCGTGGGTCGCTATCCGATACTCACGCTTTATCGTACGAGGCTGCGCCCACGCTGTTAGTACTAGCGCAAACACGACCAATGCAACGGGAATGCCCACAAGAAGACGTTGACTCGTCCCCCATTCCAATGTATTTCCGACACTTGCAACTCCGCGCCAACCACTCGCGGAATCGATCGACAGGGCCAGCGTTGGTACCAGGAACAGCACACCGGCGAGAAAAGAAGTCGATCCGATTCGGCTCCGCCTGTTCTTGCCCTGGGTACGCTTCGCGAGGTTGTAGGTCTCGTCTATAAGTTCGTCTACGAATGCATCGCTGAGGTGTTCGTCTAACTCTGCCGTGGGCGTCGTCCACATCGTCTGCCAACGATCCGGCTTCGTCCGCGCGATGATATTGAAGAAGATGTGCGATTCGGTACGGCCCGTATTCGCGATGACTCCCGGATGCGACAGCGGTGTGCCGACATTTAAGATGAAGAGGATGACCGCGAGGAGATCAAACAGTAGGAAACATCCAAGGAACAACGCGGTGAGGTAGTAGTGCCGGGCGCCTAGGTGGTATGTGACGGTGAGGAAGTCGGTCTTCGCGAAGACGAGTGCTCCGCCCGTAAGGAACGCGATCGCGGCGAGCATCCGGCCGATCTTGTCGTCCTGGTGCTTCGTGGCGTCAAGAACCTCCTGGTAGCTGAACTTGATGAGGTCGAGGCGAGTCGGCGGATCAGCCATCGCGTTAGTTCCCGTCGTCGACGTCCGGAATAGGGCCGAAGGTCCGCAGCGCGCTCTCGAGCATTCCGCAGGCAGTCGCGACGAACTTCGCAAGCGCGAGCCGTCCATTCAACGTGTCGGGGCCCAGCTTTTCGGCGCGGTCCCAGTACTTGTTGAGCTGCAACTTCCACCCCCCGCCTTCGCTCAGACCTCCCGTTCGCGTGCGATCGTCGTCCGTGTCTGGCCCGAAGAACACGACTTGACGTGCGCGTTCAGCCACCAACCACGAGAAAGCGTCGCTCTGAGCGCTCGGCTGCAGATCGATCGAGTTACCAACCGACAGCGGCGGGAGATAAGCATCAACCTCCTCTTGGGACCAACCATCGCACAAGAGCGCAGCTCGCGCGGCCTCGGCTTCCTCCGTCACAATCGTCGGAGAGAGCGGGCGACCGTCGAGATCGACCACCTCAAGCGCAAGTGAAAGCGCCAGACCGAGTTCGATCCGAGCCCCACGGCTGTACGACCAACCCGGCGTGGCGACGACTCGGCAGACGTGACGCTCCATCAGCTCGACCCAAAACGCGTTGTAATCATCCTGCGCCCAGCCTTCAACCTTCATCCGTGAAGGATCGACCACGATCGAGCCGGCAGCCCACTTGCTTCTCCGAACCTCGCTGGCGTACAAGTGGGCTTCGTCCTCGTTCGCGCGTACTACATCGGTCAACCATCGCTCACGATATGCATTGCGAAGCTCGTCTGCGTTACGCACGTCGAGTTCCTCGAACAGAGCGATCTCACGCCGTCCTGAAGTGATCGGCACACTGACGTAGACCACGTTGCGATCGGCACCTGCAGCTTCAAGTGCCTGCATGAGATGTCGAGTTTGGAGCATCGTCCCTCCATCCTTCCGCCCCCATCTTGCCTTCTGGGTGCGACAAGAACAGGACCGGCTGGGCTCTGCACCTGGTGAAAGCATCGCCAGACGCTGGATGCGGGACCGCGGTTGCGCTCGACTGCTCGGGTTCTAGTACGCACCGCCAAGGTATCGGCGCAGTGGAGCTCCTGGGACGGTATTCCAACCAAGAACTCCAGGTAGAGAAGCTGCAACGCATCCTTAGTTTTCCGCAGACCGGACAAAAGCGACAGGCGCCGAGACGGCCGAAGCAGAAGCAGGTCCGCCTCTCCCCCACGGATGTCGACCACCTCATCGAGCTGTACTTGGCCGGCAAGGAGATCAACGAGCTGGCAGGCCAGTTCGACATCAGCCGGACCACCGTCATGAAACACGTCGAACGAGCCGGCGCCCCGCGGCGTCGTGGTGTCATCGTTGATCACCTCGACGAAGCCCGCCGGCTGTACGAGAAGGGCTGGTCTCTGGCCAAGGTTGGCGAACACTTCGGGGTCGATCCCAACACGGTCTGGTACACGTTCCGGAAGCTGGGCGTGGCGAGACGGCCGCGACCGTAGGTCGAGCCTCGGTTACGTCGGCGCTGACTCGTCGTCCGAGAGAAGCTCTCGTACCCGTTCGGCGGTCGTATTTCCGACGATCAACTTTAACTGATCATCGGAGAGATTCATTATCCCGTCGCGATCAGTAACCCCAGCCCCGAAGAGCGCCAGATACTCGCCTCGGTTCAGGTCGGTGCCAAACACGTGCGCTAGTGGCACAAGTTCCTCGGGCAGACCGATCTCGAGCTGCAGCCCGAGATCATCCGAGTTGAGCTCATCGGGAACTGTTCGACCGTCAAGAAGAGCGACCTGAAACACGGCACCAATCACGTCGCGGGTACGAGATGCGACCTGTCGAATGTTTCCAGCGGCAGAGCGGTCGCGGGTGTGCTGAAGAAGAATCTGCTCAATTTCGGACATCGGTCTGGCGCTCACGAGAAGCAGACACGCGACGGCGCGTTTCGTCGCGGCGAACGGTTCGGTACCGCCGACATGCATCGCGTTCACCAAGCCAGGTGAAGTACCTAACTGGTTGAGCATCATCGGCCAGCGTTGCTGTTCCTGTCGGGAACGGCGATTCGCCGGTATGTACAACGCTTCAAGCTCGACCGTCACTTGTGCCAGTGTCACGATGTCTGCCGGACGAAGTTCAGAAGGCGCGTAGCGAAGCGCCGAACCGATTCTTGCGATCGAGCGAACTTCTATGCCGGACTCGCCGGCATAGCGACCAAGCGCGGTAAGCGTCAAGGTCCCATCAGGTTCGCGATCGACAAGCCCGCCTCCGACGAGACCTTCGATGTCTTGACGAAGCTGGTCAACGTTCCAGCCGGGCTGCCCAGCTTCTCTGCGCAACCAGATAGCAAAACTGTTGTCGAGAAGCTCGATGAGATCAGTCTCCGGAACATTCGACCGAAGCGCGACGAGACTTCGTACGATGAGGGTCTGAGGATCGGTATTGCCTGCGAGAAAGTGCGAGGTGATCGGTTCCGGCGCGCCCATGACGTAGTGCGTCCACGCGACACCCGGGCCGGGATCCGATGTCGCGACGATGTACGCCTCACCAGCTTCCGCGTGGCCGAGCCGCCCGGCTCGTCCAGCCATGTTCTTGTAGTCGGCAACGCTGTACGGGGCTCCGGGCCGGCCCGGGTGCATGAGGCCGGCTACGACGACCGCTTCCGCCGGTGTGTTCACACCCATCGCAAGCGTCGTGGTCGCAACAAGGACGCGTAGTGGTGAGGTCGCATCACGGAAGCAGGTTTCGAGGGCAACGCGCTCATCGCGGTCAAGATCAGAATTATGAAAGCCGACGCCACCTTGCAGCGAGCGACGGAGATCCTCGGACGCAGATGAGCGATCGCCCGTTGGAAGCGCGTCGAGTGCGTCCGTCGCCGCTGCAAGTCCGAGCGCCTGCGCGAGGTAGCCAGCGGCACCGACCGTGTCCCCTCGGGTCGAGCGGAACACAATCACCTTCTTGTTCTCGTTGACCAATCGTTGCACCAGCGGAATCACCCACGGCTTGTTCGACTGGCTACCACTGACGATCTGCGGTCGGATAAAAGCCACGTGCTGCGTCTCGGAACCATCTGGCTCTTTGGTCCGTAGCGACCCACTCGCGTCGACCACCGACTCGCGCAAAGGCACAGGTCTCTCGAGCGAGCTCAACAGCGCACCCCCAAGCCACCGCTCCAGTCCGTGCGTATCTCCGATGACCGCCGAAAGCGCGACGATCTGCGGACTGGCTTGTCGACCATGACCCGAGCGCAGCAACGTCAACAAGAATTCGAGTGAAGGTCCGCGATTCGGATCGCTGAGAGTCTGAACTTCGTCAACGATGACGGCCGAAAGACCCTGCATGATGTGGGGGCTGCCAAGCGCAAGGTTCATGAACTTCTCGTACGTAAGCAACGCAATGTCGTACTGCCCAGACAGGATCGCCCCGACCTGGTCACTATTGTCTCCAGTGGCACGAACGACCTGCACCTCCCGGCCGTACGTCTTCGTCATGTAGTCGTACTTGTCATTAACGAGAGCCTTCAGCGGTAGGAGCATGACGGCTCGTGACCCGTTGGCAACGACTTTCATCGCCGCGAGCTCACCGACCATGGTCTTGCCAGCTCCGGTCGGCGCAACCACGAGCAACGACTTGCCGTCCAGGACGCCGTATTCGTTGATGGATCTGAACTGCAGCTCGTTGAGCCCCGGCATCGCGGCCCGCCAGCTCGCCAAGAGTTCATCGCTGAAGCCATAGCTTCCGAGTGACTGCCAATCACTTGTCGCCAGAGTTCGAACGCGGGTCGGGAAGGCCGCCGCGTAATGCGCGCCAGGTGCCAAGATCGCCAGAGTCGGTGCACCCTCAAGTGAGCCGTACACGGTCGGAGTTTGGATCTGATGGATTCGTGTGGCCGCATCAACCACGCCGCTCATGACGAACTGGAAGAGATCGAGAAGCGGAATACGACCGGCGGAGCCGAGACCACCGTGTCCCTGGAGTCCCGTCACCAGGTAATAGGTGAGTAGTCCATGCCCGAACTCCACCGTTTCGAACGCCGGCTCACCCGAGCCAGAGGCTGTAATGATCATGCGGCCAGAACCACGAGCAAGTGCCTCGACCGCCGTCCGATCTTCCGTGATCGACCTCTGCACCGCGGGCGCGAAGACACGCGCACCACCAAATCCGCCGGAGAAACAACAATCAAGAACAACCAGGAGCTGAGTCGCAGGTATTCGATCCAATCGCTCAGCCAGCTCATCGAGCGAAACGCACGAACCGGGAAGATCGGCAACGTCGACATCCGCGGGCACAAGCCGATGATCGTCGGTGCCGTGACCGGAGAACGTGACGATGACGAAGTCGTCGGCCGAAGCCGACGCGAACGACTCTAACTCCTCGAGAATATTCGCCCGTGTCGCCTCATCATCTAAGAGCGTCTTGAACTTGCCATCAAGAGAGTCCTCGAACAGACTCCCAAGTGCTTGGGCGTCGGAGACAGCACATGTCAGACGATTGACCGGAGACTTGTATCGGTCAATCCCTATAAAGAGCCCCAGTATCATTTAGGCGATTCCTGACTCATTTCTGCATGATCCGGCGGGCTGCGCGAAGGCATGGTCCTGGGCGAGCGCCAGCAGCGCTCCGATCTCCGCCTGCCTGACATCGGGCCGCACGCCGGCCAATGATAGATGGGGTGTTTCCCCATGCGCAGGAGCGGAGGCCCGGCGCATCCTTTTGCTATAAGCCAACACACACATATCACGTCAGATCCGAAGATCGAAGCAGTCCAGCGGCTCTACGCCGCATACGGGCGGGGCGATGTCGACGCCGTGCTCACCGAGCTGGCCGACGATGTCGACTGGGCGGCCGAGGCACACCGGCCAATCCGCTCGA
>JALYLU010000026.1:9508-10966 GCA_030774075.1 Actinomycetota bacterium
GCCCTGGATCCGACACCGGAGGGTCGATTCGCGTGCCGTCAGCGTGCTGCGGAACCGCCGGGCTGAAGACCACGGCCGCATCCCGATCGACGGCGTCTGGCCACTCGCGCCGACGGGCTTTTCAGGTGCGGACGCGGGATCCGGTCAAGTGTCGGAAGCCAACGGACCTCGCAGACAGGTCGCCGATGACGACGCCCCCGCCGCGTGTGCGCAATTCGCGCCATACCGCGAATCCCTGGAAAATTCCATCCTCTACTTCCCACAGCGGCCGCTGCGCGACCTCAAGGTCACCAGTTAGCAATCGCACCGTCTTGAGGACATCGAAGTCGATGCGGTCGACACCCTTGAGGAAGTTGTGTCGCCGCGCGTATGCGAAGACGTATGCCGCGATGCCTTCTTCGATCACGATCGCTCGACCCCCGTCCTCCACAGCGTCGACGACACCGTCGTCCTTCCTCTTGCAACCGAAGATCTTTGCACGCGCCACCGGCGACCAGCCGAGGACCGCCGCGTTGGCGAGGTGGAAAACGTCATGGAACCTGTAGCCGCTGTCGTCGTAGGTGTTGTCGCCAAGTGAGTCAGCGCGGCGCGTGCCTTTCCACCAAACCTCAATCTTCGGTTCTGGTCCCTGCGGATTGTCGGAAGGAACGATCGTGACCTCGAACGTCCGAGGTAGTCGTTGGCTCCGAGGGAAGTCGGTGTCGAACTGTTCCGACGGCTTTCGGCGTCGTGGTCTGTTACTCGGCCATCTGTCCGAAGTCTTGGCGAGGTTCCGTTCAGCTAAGTCGGAAAGCGATAGTCCCCACTTCTCCGCTGCGTTCGCGAGGTACCAGAGGACGTCACCGAGTTCCTCGCCCACATTCTCATGGAAGAGCTCGTACGCGTCGCCGTCACGTAGATGCTTCTTGTATCCAGCGAGAAGAGTCCCAACCTCGCCGACCATGCCGAGCAACGGAATGAGCCGTGGATCTCCATGCCCAACGGAGCCAAGAGGAATCTGATCGGTCTTCTGGGCCGATCGTTGGAACTCGTTCAGTGTCATCGCGCTTTTGCGAGTTCGACTAACCATCACTCTCCCCGAAGAACGGCTCAGCCGTTATGACTCCGGCACGTGTTCGGGTGGCCACGACCGCGGGGTCGACTACCCAGGCGGCTATGACATGAGAATCCACAAAGGGCGTCGGAATCCACGCGTGCCCCTGCTCGCCCCAGGACTGACCCCAAGAGTTGCGGATGAGGAACTCACCCGTGTCGATTCGATAACCGACGACCGCCATCGCGTGAAATCCACCGTCAAGATCTGCCGCTGTTGGAATCGCGAGGCGCCCGGCAACTGGTCGTCGCAACTGACGCCACGTTCGCACGCCGATGACAACAACGCGATCTTGGTCTAGCTCGTTCGTAACCTCGGCCGCAGTAGTAGCGATCTGGCGTAGGTCGGCGAACACACAGTTGAGC
>JALYLU010000026.1:10976-16097 GCA_030774075.1 Actinomycetota bacterium
CGTATCCGGGATCTTGGTCGTCGCGATGCGGATCGTATGGCCAAAACTGCTCCTCCGGCTGACCCCACTGCCTCATGGCATTCGCGGCGGCCGTAAAGGTCGTGCCCGGTCCAGGGTCACCATCCAATTGCTTTGCGCCCCAATACAAGACCTCGACCGCGAGCGTCGGTTGGATTCGGGCGTCGTGATTCTCATGCGCGGAAGTCACCGCGAAGGCGAGACACGTGCTGCGTGGCCCCTGCGACCGGGCAGGGCCAAGCACGGGTCGCAGGTCTTTGATCCGCGCCATGTGACTACGAGGCGAGGAGAAGCTGAGGCTGTTGGTTTACGCTGATCCCGCGCCCGACCTCTGAAACGAGCGGTGAAGCGACACTCGTGAACACCTTGAGTATCGCCCCGCTGTCCCCGTCTTCCCACGGCTGCTGCAGTAGGAGATCAATAGAACACGGACCCGGAGCGATCGCCTTGAAGGTCAAGTGCCTGAACTCGCTCGCGCCAAACACCGGCTCGTCCGACGGTGCCTCAACGTGCTCGTAGCGGTCACTTACGAGGGCGAAATTCGCTTCAAACTCGTGAGATGGAACCCATTCGTATCCAGACGAAGGCGTCTCAGGCAGCGCAAAGTCGAGTTCGTCGCCGACGTCGATCGACATCGCACGTTGGTTGTCGGCGAGATTCAGACGCCACACACTCGCCCGCGGATTGTCCGGGCGCCGCCCACCAAGCAACTCTTGCTTCAGAGCGAGCGGCGAACGACCGTATAAGCCCGTTGCAAGTGATTGCGGGATGCGATTCAACGCCCGCAGTTGCGTCACCGCGGCTCTGAAACTGACACCGAGTTCCGACGAAAGTAAGTACGCGTCGAGCGGCGAGATATCAGGTCGTTCTGGGTCTAGGCCGCGGTGTTCAAGTACCGCTTCGACCGCCTCCTCGGACATCAAGAGGCTCGCCGCGAAGGTTTGCGCCTGCATCTCTCGCGGATCGTTTGTCGGACTTTCAATGGCGTCACGATCGTCGAGTGACGACTCATGACCAAGCAGGTGGTGACCAAGTTCGTGCGCGGCGGTAAACCTTTGCAGCGGTACCGGGTGACCGGCATGTAACGCGATTCCTGCTGTCTCGCCGACTCTCTGATACACGCCAAGGAGATTCCTCAGCGGCTCGAAACTGAGCCAAATTCCAGAGTCCTCGATAACGTCGAACACGGGGACACGGGCCGCCGGGTCGAGATCGAGGTCGGCCAAGACCATCTCGGCTTGGAGCACGGCCTCACGTCGGAGTTCGCCGCTTGTTGCCACCTAGACCTCCGAACCGGCGCGACTCGGCGGGCGAGCTGGCCCAGCGTCGCGCAGGAACTGAGCGAAGCGAAGCACTTGTTCTCGGTCTTCGTCACTCAGGTCAGAGGCTGCACGAAACAGCTCAACCGTCGTCTCATCCTGAGGCGCGTCGTACGCCTGCTCGCCAGAGAAGTAAGCGATCGGACGTCGATAGAGCGCTGCCAGTTGTTTCAGCTCCAGAAAGGTCACCTTTCGACGGCCGGCCTCCATGTCGGAGACCGATGGCCGCGGTATCCCAAGGCGATCGGCTACCACACCCTGCGGCAGGCCGAGCGCTTCACGTGCCTCGCGCAGGAGTCGTCCCAGTCGCTCAGGCTCACTAAGTGCAATTTCCTCTTTGGCTAGTTCGCTCATAGTCCTTGCCTCTCGTGGTTGTGTTGAAGTTGATCGATCGTGCCCACCACGACGGCGATCGCGAGCCCGGCGTCACGAGTAACGGAGACGTGAAGATCACGGATGCCAGCTCGCTCTGCCACGAGCGCGGCCGCCGGTGTGAGCCGAACGAACGGTGCGCCCTCCGGAGCCGTGCAGACCTCGACATCCGTCATGCCAATCCCACGAGCACCCGTGCCAAGCGCCTTCAGCGTTGCCTCCTTGGCAGCAAATCGTGTTGCGAGCCGATCCGGCTGCCCATCACATTCCAGGACCTCACTATCGAGAAAGACGGACGCGAGGAAAACGCTCGGGTCGGCGTCCAGGTCGTTCGTGAAGTCTTCAATGTCGACGACATCAACGCCTAGCGCGCCGATCTCAGAGGGCACGAGTCGCCGAAGCGCTCGCGCGGTCGCGGACGCGGCGTGAAGTGATCGGTCGCTCATTCGAGAACTGCTTTAACTTCTGCGACCAGATCTTCGATCGCCCGCTTGCCGAGTCCCTTCGCGCTCCCGATTTCGGCGTCGGCGTGTGTAGCGACGACGGCGACTTCTCCAAGATCGAGTTCGGCATAGTTCGCGAGTGCCCACGCGAGTCGACTCACACCGACGTAGTTGCCGTAGGCCTTTCGAACCAGATGCTGATTGCGATACAGCGCCGTTGCGTGCAGCACACCGTCGACAACGGTGAGCGAAATATGACTCAGGCAGGGAAAGCCGTAGGGGTCGTTGTTCTTGCCAGGCCTTTGCGTGCGTAGGTCGAACGACGGATCCGCGACCGCGATCTCGTAAACACTGCTGAGATGGTTTCGGCCGTAGCTGCGCAGCTTCTGGCCGACCTCCAGCAGCTGATTGATCGTCTTGCCATCCGGGCCTTCCCAACTGACCAGACGCTCGCAGTACTCCCCTGTCGGCGACACCAACTTCGCGATTTCGCGGCCCTCCATATAGAGGTACGAGAACTCTTCAAGAGCGTCCGCGTCGGTGCCGTCGGGCTCATACAACTCAAGGGGGAAGATGGTGTTTGCCACCGTTTCGACCGACCACCGCGGCCAATCGTTCTTCCCGGACGGCCTGCTCTCGATGAACGCGTCGAGGATCTTTCGCGCTTGCGGGTCCTCTTCAGTGCCGGGCCAGCTGACGATCATGTTGACCGCCTTCCCGCCGCGAGCAATCGTTTCCTGCAGGGCATTCACCCACGCACGAGAAAGCGTGGATGCCTCGACGTGGATACTCATCGTCCGAGCGCCGGTCCGAGCCGCGTCGTCAGGAGGTCAATCAGGTTGCGGACGCTGGTTACCTGGTCAGGCTTGAGGTCTTCCTTCTTGACCAAGGGCCGACCCTTCAGCCCAAAGTGCTTATGCACTCGAGCGATGATCACCATCGCCTTCCTCGAAGGGATCCGAGGATCTTCCCCCGCCTCGAGCGCCCGGACGATCTCCAATTCGGGCAAGCGGAGCTTCGCGAGCATCCCCAGAACGGCAGCCTTGACTTCGGTGCGCAGTGCTGGGGCTGTGGTAGTGGAAACCGACATCGAGAACCTCCTTGGTCGGATTCCCCGACATCGTAGCACTCATCGTCAGATTCCGCTACCCCTCCCGTCAGATTTTCTGACACTCGCAGGTTCTCCGGCGGTGGCAGGTAGCTGCCATTTCGGCGGGTATCCGACTCGAAGCGGCGCCGGGTTCGGCCGGAAATTCTGCTTTATCCGCGCCGGGCCCCGCGCTCCCATGTCCGGGTGAACGACGCGCGCGTACTTGTCCACTTCACAGAAGAGGTTCTGACAGTCGATCAGCTGCAGTGGCCGGCCCCAAAGATCAGAGAAGTCGACACCTGCGGCTTCCATAAACGCTGGCACATCGTGAGTCATCGACCGAATCACACCTTCGGCCGCCAAACCGGAGGTGTCTACAAAGCACTTCGCAATGCCGCGCAACGCACCTGGACCTGCGACGACGTAGTCCATCTCAGAGAAGTCGAATAGGTCGCTGTAGTTCAGATCGATCGCATACTGAAACGCCAGAAACGGCCCGAACGAAGGAATCGACAGAATCCTCGCGTACAACTCCCGTAATGATCCCGCACTCGCAATCCACGAGAGGCGGCCGCCGACTCGGAGGGTGTCGAGCAACGCGAGATGGTTGACATGCTTTCTCTCACTACCGAGCTGCGGGTTCGGCATGATGTACGCCGCCGAGTAAAGACGATCGCCTGCTGCAAAGTGGTGCGATAGCTCGTCCCCAATCACGTCCGGGTCGAAAGTTGTCGTTGTGACGTCACCGACCGCGTCGAGGATCCATTCCCATGTCTCAACGCGGTTGAAGATCTTGAACAGCAGCACGCGTAGTACAACATCTTCTGCTTCGTAGGTGCCGCCGTAGATAACTCGTTGCAGAAGGAACTGACTGACGCGGTCGGACGCCCGGTAGGCATTGGTGAACCGGTAGTGACGCAATACGGCGTCATCCGTCCAAGGTGGCGATTCGCCGTTCAGCCGACGAAAGAACATCGCCTGACGCTCGGCCGCCACGTGCCAGTACGACCAGAACACCTCGGTCACCTGGACTCGGTGGCCCCCCAGGAACACGTCTGAAGGAAGCGCTTCTGTCTGACTCACCAACACGCGTCGACTCTACAAGGCCTGCCGGCGCTGTCCCGGGATCGTGAACGGCAATCCGATCCCGCGTGGAGTCCTGCGGCAGACGTCCCGTGCGTCGAGCCCGCTTTGTAACGTCAGGCGAGCTCCACACCTGAGTATGCTTCGGTTCAGCAACGAGCGCGGGAAAGTCGGGAAATCGACGTCGCCACGTGCGAACGACCTTCGAGGCTTGACGACCCCAAGCCGCTCAGTGATCTTGGCCGCACCGAGAAGTCCGTTGGGGTCAACCGAACGCGGCACTCACGGACCGTAACCCGGACACCGGAATACGCGAGGGGTGGGGCCGACGCCGCAGGACACTCTGTGTTCGCACGAAGAGTTGGTCGGGTCGGCGAGCGAATGCACGCGATCGTGTCGCTCCTCACCGACAAGAGCGGCGACGACGTCTGGCCCGGGGACCGTCGGATCTCCTCGCCATCGCGTTGATAGCCAGGACGCGCATCGCGTGCGCGTGAACTCCGTACCGAATGCAACAGGACGGGAGCACCCCGGAGGTGACAACACGCGAACGTCACACTCCGTGGTAGACGCGCTGATATTCGAGGGCTCGGCACCGCGCGGGCGACGCGATTGCGGCGAAGCCTGGGACGCGTGTACAGCACCATATCCGGCACCACCCGCCTCCGAACACCCGACAACGCAGAGAGCCGGTGCTCGCGCACCGGCTCTGACCTACATGTTCGTTGGTGCGGGGGCAGGATTTGAACCTGCGACCTTCGGGTTATGAGCGGCCCAGTGACGTGACCTCTGGTCC
>JALYLU010000027.1 GCA_030774075.1 Actinomycetota bacterium
GAATCAGTGGGGCCGAATCAGTGGGGCCGAATCAGTGGGGCCGAATCAGTGGGGCCGAATCAGTGGGGATGGCCTCCCGCGAGCAGGTCGAGCGCGTGTGGCGCAACGGACAACAGGATCTCGAGCCCCTCCACCGCTCCGCTCGACGAGCCGGGCAGGTTGCAGATCAGGGCGCGTCCCCGGGTGCCGGCGACGGCGCGCGACAGCATGCCGAATCCCCGGTCACCGGCATCGCTCTGGCGCCGGATCGCCTCGACGATGCCGGGCGCCTCGCGTTCGATGACCGACCGGGTGCCCTCGGGGGTGAGATCCCGCGGGCCGAACCCGGTACCGCCGGTCGTGACGATCAATCCCGCGAAGCCATCGGCGAGGTCGGCGAGCGCTGCCGCGACCAGGTCGGTGCCGTCGGGCGTCACCCGGTGCAGCACCTCGTAGCCCGCGGCGGTGAGCCGCTCGACCAGGGCCCGGCCGCTGGCGTCGTCGCGCGTCCCGCCGGCCACGCCGTCGGACACCGTCAAGACCTTGGCAACGGGTCTCATCGCCGTGCGCCGGACGCGCGGATCTCGCGCGCAGCAGCTGCCGGGTCGTCGGCACCGAAGATCCCCGTCCCCGACACGAGGATGTCGACACCGGCGTCGGCCGCGAGATGCGCGTTGTCGATCTTGATACCGCCGTCGATCTCGATCTCGACCGGTAGGGCACGCTCGTCTATCGCGGCGCGCGCGGCACGCACCTTGTCGAGCACCTCGGGGATGAACGGCTGACCCCCGAAACCCGTGTGCACGCTCATCACCAGGAGAAGATCGATATCGGCGAGGTACGGCTCGACCGCCCGGAAGGGTGTCTCGGGCTCGAACGACAAGCCGACGCGCATACCGAGGGCGCGGATCTCGTCGAACAACAGGCGCGGGTCACCGAGCTCGATGTGGATCGTGCAGCCGTCGGCGCCCGCGTCGGCGAACGCGGCGAGCAGCACGCCCGGATTGTCGACCATGAGATGGCAGTCGAGGAAGAGATCGGTGTGCTTGCGCAGCGACTTCACGACGGGCGGACCGATCGTGAGGTTCGGAACGTAATGACCGTCCATGCAATCGACATGGAGGAGATCGGCGACCGACGCGACCCGCGCCACGTCGGCGGCGAGGTTTGCGAAGTCGGCGGCCAGGATCGAGGGCGCGACCTTCATCGGCCGGAGGCTACGGCACCGGTGACCAATGGCGGCCACCTGCTGGACGGGAACCCGCTCGTGAAGAAGCCGTTTCGAGAGACGCCGGCTCGGCTGCAGCCGTCTCGGCCGCTGCAGCCGTCTCGGGAGCAAACGCCGCCGAAGTGGTGCGTGGGGTGGTCGGCACTGCCGCACGCGTCACGCTGAGCACGAACATGCCGTCGGTGCGCGCATCCGACGGCAGGAGGATCGCGCCGCGACCCAGAGGCCGCCACGGCGCCGGAGGTGGCGGTTCGGCCACGAGCTCGGGCAACTGCGTACGCGCCCACTCGTCGATGTCGACGGTCTCTTCCTTCGACAGCGTGCAGACCGCGTACACGAGCCGACCGCCGGGCTTGACCGCGGCGGCGGCAGCTGACAGCAGAACCCGCTGCAACGACGCGAGGTCGCGCACGTCGCCCGGTAGCACGCGCCACCGTGCGTCCGGTCGGCGGCGGAGTACACCGAGCCCACTGCACGGCGCGTCGAGCAGGACGCGGTCGAACGCTCCGTCGCGTACCGGCGGACGGCGACCGTCGGCAACCACGGTCGCGACGATGGGCCGCACGCCGATCCGTTCCGCGGCGCGCAAGACCGTTCGCACCCGACCGGCGTGCAGATCGGCCGCGAGGACGAGCCCGTGACCGCCCATGCGCTCAGCGGCTGCCGTCGCCTTGCCGCCCGGGGCGGAGGCGAGATCGAGCACGAGCTCGCCGGGCTGCGGGTCGAGGATGGCGACGATCGCCTGGCTGGACTGGTCCTGAGGTGTGGCCCGCCCGTCGGCGATCGCGGGCAACGCCGCGAGATCGCCGGCATGACGCAACAACAGCGAGCCGGGCACGAGCAGGCCGGGGCGGACGTCGGCCCCGGCCGCGAGGAACTCGGCGGTCAGCGCCTCGGTCGAGGTCCGCATGGGATTGACCCGCAGCGTCACCGGTGGCGCCTCGTTGTCGAGCTCGAGCGTCGCGATCGCGTCCTCCGCACCGAACGCGTCGAAGAGTGTCCGGACGATCCAATCGGGATGTGACGTCCGCACGCCGACAGCCGCCGCGTCGTCGCCGTCCGGCATTGGCCAGGGCGGTCCCGCGCGTGTCAACGCGCGCAACACGCCGTTGACGAATCCCCGTGCGCGCGCGTCGACGACCCCGACCGTCTCCCCGACGGCCGCGTGCGCGGGAACCCCGATCAACAACTGGTACGCACCGAGCCGCAACGCGGCCCGCACCGGTGCATCGACGGAGCCGATCGCGCGGTTCGAGACGGGCGACAGCATGACGTCGAGCCGGCGCTGCATGCGGACGGTGCCGTAGACCAGGTCGGTCACCAGCGCGCGGTCGCGCGCCGGGAGGCCGGAGCTCCGGAGGGTTCGCGGGAGGAGGATGTGTGCGAACGCGCCGTCTTCGATGCGGAGCAACGCGTCGAGCGCAATTCGGCGCGGCGACGGCGCGGGACGGCCGCTCATGCGGGATCGGCCCGTACATCGCCCCGAACCCCGGCGAGCCAGGCGGTCGCGTTCATGACGCGCTTGCCTTCGGGCTGCACATCGTCGAGCGCGAGCACGCCCCGTACCGTTCCGAACGTGCCGTCGGCGCCGATGCTGCCCGGCTCGAGCGGCTCGGCGTGCTCGACCTCGTGTGCCCGCCACACCTTCACGCGCCGGCCGCCGGCTCGGAACCACGCGCCCGGCCGCGGGTTGCCGGCGCGCACGACCCGCGCGAGCTCCGCCGCGGAACGATCCGGATCGAGGCGGAACTCGTCGACGCCGAGCTTCTCCGCGTAGGTGGGCTCCCCGACCTGCGGTTCGGGAACCGCGTTGGGAATGGCGGGGAGGTGCGCGCGCAACAGCTCAGTCCCCACATCCACGAGTCGGCCGTGGAGCTCACCCGCGGACTCGAATGGCGCGATCGGCACCCGGGCGCGCGCGAACACCGGTCCGGTGTCGAGACCCGCCTCGATCCTCATGAGATCGACACCGGTCTCGAGATCACCGGCGAGGATCGCCCGCTCGACGGGCGCCGCGCCGCGCCAGCGGGGCAAGAGGGAGAAGTGCATGTTCACGAAGCCGTGTGGCAATGCTTCGAGCAGCGAGACCGGCAGCAGCTGTCCGAAGGCCACCACCACGCCCAGCTCCGCCTCGCTCGCACGCACGTCGTCGACGACTTCGCGGGCCTTCTCCGGCGTGCGCACAGGGAGTCCGAGATCGAGCGCGGCGCGCTTCACGGGCGACGCGTCGGTACCCGCGCCGCGCGCGCGCCTGCGGTCGGGTTGCGTGACGACGAGCGCAACCTCGTGACCGTCGTCGACCAGCGCCCGCAGCGGTGGGACCGCGTCGACCGGCGTGCCGAGGTAAACGATCCGCACGAGTGGACGTTACGCGTCAGAGCGCGTGGGTGCGTCCGCCCGGTGTCCGCACACCCATTCCCTGCTCGCGCAGCTCGCGCATCGCGAGCTTGCGCTGTTCGTTGTCGAGCCGATCGAGCATGAGCACACCGTCGAGATGGTCGATCTCGTGCAGGAAAATTCGACCGAGGAGATCGTCGCCCTGGATCACTACCTCGTCACCGTCGAGATCGACACCCTTGACCGTGACGAGCTTCGGGCGAACGATGTCGAACGCCAGACCGGGCAACGACAGACACCCTTCTTCGTACTCCCACTCGCCCGTCGCTTCGACGATCTGCGGGTTGAGGAGCACGTGCGGACCGTCGTCGTCGGGGAGCTCGTACACGAAGAATCGCTTTTGCACGCCGACCTGAGGTGCGGCGAGCCCGACTCCCGGCGCCTCGTGCATCGTCTCGTACATGGCGTCGACGAGCTTCACCAGCCCGCCGTCGATATCGGTGACTTCATTGGTCGGTCGCTTGAGGACCGGATCTCCGAAGAGGCGAATCGTGTGAGTTGCCACGGCGAGCATGGTAGCGGCGCGGGTTCGCGGCTCAGACCCGAAGCGCACGGCACGCTCCGAAGCGCACGGCACGCTAGATGCGCGGTGGATCGACGACGGCCCGGACTCTTCCGATCGCGCGGCCGGCCGGAAGACCCTGGGCGAGCGCCGCGGCCAGCGCATCCCAGTCGGGACCATGCACCAGGGCACGACCATCGGAGGGCCCGAACACCTGCACGCCGTTTGCCTGCACGTCGAGCGCGCGCAACGCGTCGATCGTCGCGGTGAGCGCGTCGTCGGCGCCCGCCAGCTCGGCGAGCGCGCCGAACGGCGGGTAGGCGAGCGTGCGCCGATACTCGATCTCGGACTCGGCGACCGTCGCCGGCTCGCCGCGCACCAACGCCTTTACGACCACGTGATCGGGAATGCGGGTCTGGACGAGCAGCATCGCCTTCTGACGCGCGCGGCCGGAGAGGAGCTGGGCACCACGCGTCAAGAGCCACTGCGCCTGCGCGGCGGCGCGATAACGGGGCGCGAGCAGTTCCTGATCGAGATCGAGGTACGCGACGAGCGCCGGCCGGCGGCGGCGCACCGCGGCGCGATGGAGCACGGCCTCGGTGCCCACGATGATGTCGGCGTCGGGCACTTCGGCGGTCGAGGCATCGACCTCGACGACCCGCGCGCCCGCGACCAGCGCTTCGAGCTCCTCCCGCACGCGCGACACCCCGGCCCGCAGCACCCGTAGCTTCGTCGCACCGCAGTCCGGGCACACCAGCGGTCGTTCGTCGGGCCGGTCCCAGCGCAGAAGGTGCTGGCACGACGCGCACAGGAGCAGCCGGAAGCGGCCCCGGCGGTTGAGAACGCACACCGAGAGACCGCCCGCGTCGCGCAGCGCCCGCGCGAGCGTCTCGGAGAACAGACCCGAACCCGGTGGCTCGTCGCGCCGGTCCGCGACCTGCACGCGCGGCCAGCCCGCGCGCTCGACGTCGGCCGGCGGGGCCTCGACGTTCATGGTCCATCCGGAATCGGCGACGGAATCGGCGGCCGCGGCGACCATCGCCTCGACGGTAGGTACCGGCGAGCACACGATGAAGGGAACGGCCGCGCGCGCCGCGCGCTCGAACAGCACGTCGCGCGCGTGCCAGGTCGGCGACCGCTCCTCCTGCAGCGCCTCATCCGCGTCGTCGACGACGATCGCGGCGCGCAGGTCGGGGACGGGCGCAAGCGCCGCGATCCGGCCACCGACGACGATGCAATCACCCTCGGACGCGCGGCGCCATCCGTCGGTACGCGCCGCGTCGGCCTCGAACGAGTGCAACACCGCTACGGCGCGGCCCTCGCGGGAGAGGTACGACGCGAGGGCGCGGGCGCGCCCCGCGTCTGCGATGCAGACGATCGTCGATCCCGTGCCCGCACACAGCGCCGCCACCTGCGCGCGCCGATCGAGGAGCGGCGGCTGTCGAACGACCCGCATCCGGACTGCCCGCATCCCGACTGCCCGCATCCCGACTGCCCGCATCCCGACTGCCCGCATCCCGATTGATCGCGCGCCCGCGCCTTCGGGATCGGCGCGTCGATGCGACGGCGGCACGTGATTCGGGGCGGACGCCGAGCGCAGAACCGCGACCCGCGGGCCCGACCAGCGCCACGCGACCCATTCGCTCAGGTCGACCACGTCGCGTGGCGGACCGGCCGACACCACCGCGAGCACGTCAAGCAGTGCCCCGGTGCCCGAAACCGGCTCGACCGCATTTTCGACCACCCACCCACGGACCCGGCGTCCGTGCAGCGGCACGCGCACGATCGCGCCGACCCGTACCAACGCTGCGAGCGCGTCGGGAACCGAGTAGTCGAAGGCACGATCGACCGCGGTGACGTCCGGAAGGACGCGACAGGCTCGAGCCAAGGAGCGCTAGCCGGCCGCCCGGCGCAGGTCGTCGGCGTACGGCGTGACGTTCTCCCAGGTGAAGCCGTCGCCTTCGGTGCGACCAAAGTGCCCGTAGGCCGCGGTGCGCTTGAAAATCGGCCGGCGCAGGTCGAGTCGCTCGATGATGGCGGCCGGACGCATGTCGAACACCTCGCGCACCATCGCCTCGAGCTTGTCGGGAGAGATCTCCGAGGTGCCGAAGGTCTCGACCATGATCGAGACGGGATGCGCGACCCCGATCGCGTACGCGACCTGCGCCTCGCATCGCCTCGCGAGCCCGGCGGCCACGACCGACTTGGCCATCTGGCGCACCGCGTAGGCGGCGGAGCGGTCGACCTTGGTCGGATCCTTGCCCGAGAACGCGCCTCCGCCGTGACGGGCCATGCCGCCGTACGTGTCGACGATGATCTTGCGACCGGTGAGGCCGCAGTCGGCGTGCGGGCCGCCGAGCTCGAAGCTCCCGGTCGGGTTCACGAACACTTCGAAATCGTCGTCGGCGAACTGCGCCGGCAGCGACGGCCGAATGACGTGCTCGATCAACGCGGGCTTCATCTTCTTGTCGATGTCGACGTTCGGCGCGTGCTGCGTGGAGATCAGCACGGTCTCGAGCCGGACCGGGACGCCGTCGCGGTACTCCACCGACACCTGCGTCTTGCCGTCGGGCCGCAGGAAGTCGAGGATGCCTTCCTTGCGCACCTGGGTGAGTCGCCGCGCGAGCCGATGCGCGAGCCAGATCGGGATCGGCATGAGGTCGTCGGTGTCGTCGCATGCGTAACCGAACATCATTCCCTGATCGCCGGCGCCGACTTCGTCGTATACGTCGCCGGTGCCGACCCGCTGCTCGTACGCCTTGTCGACACCCATCGCGATGTCGGGCGACTGCTCGTCGATCGACACGATGACGCCGCACGTCTTGCCGTCGATGCCGTAGGAGGCGTCCGTGTACCCGATCTCGCAGATCGTGTCGCGCGCCAGTCGGGAGAAGTCGATGTGCGCCTTGGTGCTGATCTCGCCCGCGACGACACAGAGTCCCGTGGTGACCAGCGTCTCGCACGCGACGCGGCCGTAAGGGTCTTCGGTCAGGACGGCGTCGAGCACGCAGTCGCTGATCTGGTCCGCCATCTTGTCGGGATGACCCTCGGTCACCGACTCGGACGTGAACGTGTGCCTACTCACGAACCTCACCCTCCGCCACTGGTTCGGCGCCACTGGCCGGGCGCCACCGTTGCGCGCATGCTAGATGGGCGGCGCGCTCGCCGGCCCACCCAGCAGCGCGGCGACCTTTTCGAGCACGAGCCCGGCCAGCTGCTCCTTCGTCAGCAACGCCGTCTCGTCGGCGCCTCCGTCGGCATCCAGCAACAGGGCCCGGTTGGTGTCGACCTCGAAGCCCGCGTCGGACGCGCTCACGTCGTTCGCCACCATCAGATCGACCCGCTTGCCCGCGAGCTTGGCCGCCGCGTGCTCTCGCAACCGCTCGGTCTCCGCCGCGAAGCCGACCACGACCTGTCCCGGTCGCTTGGCCCGTCCGAGCGCGGCGAGGATGTCGGTCGTCGGCTCGAGCACGAGCTCGGGCACGCCGTCGGCCTTCTTGATCTTCTGCTGCGACGGAGCCTTGGACCGGAAGTCGGCGACCGCCGCGGCCATGATCACGACGTCGGCCTGTGCAGAACGCGTCATGACCGCGTCGTGCATCTCTTGCGCGCTCTCCACTCGCACGACCTCGACGCCGGAGGTCACCGGAAGGTTCGTCGTCGTGACGAGCAGGACGTGCGCGCCGCGGCGGGCGGCGACGTTTGCGAGTGCGTGACCCATCTTTCCCGACGACCGGTTTCCGACGTAACGCACCGGGTCGAGCGCCTCGCGAGTGCCGCCCGCGGTCACGAGGACGGTCCGGCCCGTGAGGGCGTGGTTCCCGGCCAGGAGCGCGAGCACGGTGTCGGCGATCCGGGCCGGATCCGGGAGACGGCCGGCGCCGATGTCACCGCCGGCCAGGCGGCCTTGCTCGGGATCGAGCACGTGCACGCCCCGGCGCCGCAACGTCGCGATGTTCTCCTGCACCGCTGCGTTCTCCCACATCTCGGTGTGCATAGCGGGGCACACGAGCACGGGCGCCCGGGTCGCGAGCAGCGTCGCGGTGAGGAGGTCGTCGGAGATACCGGCCGCGTACTTGCCGAGCACCTTCGCCGTCGCGGGCGCCACGACGATCAGATCGGCGCTCTGGCCGAGTCGCGTGTGTGGGATCGGCTCGGGACCGTCGAACAGCGATGTGTGCGCAGGCTCGGAAGCGAGCGCCGAAAACGTGAGCGCGCTGATGAACCGCTGCGCGTCGTCGGTGAGGATCGGTGCGACGTGGACGCCGGCGTCGACGAGGCGGCGGCACACGTCTACCGCCTTGTACGCGGCGATCCCGCCGCAGACACCGAGCACTACTCGGGGCATCGGACGCAGGGACTCGCTCGGGTCGGCGCTCGGTCAGGCCGACTCGTCGGGCGCCGCGTCGATGATCTCGACGGACGCATCGTCGTCGGCGCCCTCTTCGGGCTCCTCGATGCGCTCGTACACGATCTTGTTGGCGGAGATCTCCTCGAGCGCGATCGACAGCGGCTTGCGAGACACCGATGTGACCTGGGGTGGGACGATCCGGCCGAGACCTTCGCCGAGCTGGTTGTAGTAGTCGTTGATCTCGCGGGCCCGCATCGCGGCGAGCGTGACGAGCGTGAACTTCGAATCGACCTTGCTCATGAGCGTCTCGATCCGAGGCTCCATGAGCGAGGGGCGGCGTTCAGCCATCAGGCTCCTTCAATCTCCCTGAGGAGGGTCTCCGTGAGGAGGGCGTCCGCGGTCGCGGCGGGTTCTCAGGATAGCAGCGACCTCCCGGGTGGCCCGTTCGACGTCGTCGTTCACGACCACGGCGTCGAATGCGTCGGCCCCGGTGCGCTCCTCGGCCTCGGCCCGGGCCAGCCGGCGCCCGATGGACTCCTCGGTCTCGCTGCCACGGGCCTCGAGGCGGCGGCGCTGCTCCTCCCGGCTCGGCGCGCGGACGAAGACCAGCAGCGCCTCGGGGAGCACCCGCTTGACCGCCAGAGCGCCCTGCACGTCGACCTCGACCATGACGTCGTGACCGGCTTCCAGCTCGTCGGCGACAAACTGCATCGGAGTGCCCTTGAGGTCGCCGTACACGTCGAACCATTCGAGGAAGCCGCCCGCGTCGCGCAGGCGCTCGAACTCGTCGCGCGCGACGAAGTGGTAATCGACGCCCTCTTGCTCTCCGGCGCGCTGCGTACGCGTGGTCCACGAGACCGACCAGTGCAACGCGGGATCAGCTGCGCGCAGTCGGGCGCCGATCGTCCCCTTGCCCGCGCCCGACGTCCCGGCCAGAACGAGCAGCACGCCTCGGCGGGCGCGACCGTTGTCGGCCGCGCCGCCGGCACTCTCGCCGTCGCCGCTCTCGCCGTCGGCGCCGTCGCCGTCAGCCGACAAACTTCTCGAGCAACGCGCGCCGCTGGTTCGTGCCCAGCCCGCGCAGGCGCCGACTCTCGGAGATCTCGAGCTCCGACATGAGGTGACGCGCCCGCACCTTGCCGACGCCGGGCAGCGACTCGAGCACACTCACGACCTTCAGCTTCGCGAGCATGTCGCCCGACTCGTCGCCGCGCTCGGCCGCATCGAACAGCTCGCGCAGGGTGAGCGAGCCGATCTTGAGCTTGTCCTTCACCTCCGCACGTTGGCGGCGGGCAACGGCCGCCTTCTCGAGCGCGAGTTGACGCTGCTCCGGTGTGAGCGTGGGCGGGTTCGCCATGTTGTTCCTCCGGCGCGACGGGATGCGATCTCGATTCGGCACGCTTGGAGGCGTCCCGAATCAGCAGCGACGCAGCATAGCGAGACTGCGCCGGGCTGCAACTGGCCGGGCGTTTGCACGAGCGGCGTTCTCGCGCTATTCATCGTCGAGCGCGCTCACAATCGCGTCGGATGCCCGCTGCGCGGCCGCACGCCGATCGTCGGCTCGGGTCACCGCACGTCCGATCACGAGAAGGTTTCCACCGGCGCGGGCGACGCGCTCGGGCGTACCGACACGTGCTTGATCGTCGTGCGCGCCGTCCGCGAACCGCACACCGGGAACGATAGTGACGAAATCGGGCCGCGCCGCGTGCACACGCCCGACCTCCTCGACCGAACAGACGACGCCCCCACAACCTGCTTCGATCGCGCACGCGAGGCGATCGTCGAACGCGCGCACATCGGGATCGCTCGTCAGGATCGTGACCGCGATCGGGATCGCCGGCGTTTGGCCGGAGTCGCGCGCGCCTTCGGCGAGACCCTCGACTCCGGCGCGCAACATGTCTACTCCGCCCGCGGCGTGAAAGTTCAGGTATCGCACACCCTGTCGTCCAAGGACGCGCGCCGCCCGGCCGACCGTCGTCGGGATGTCGTGCAGCTTGAGATCGGCGAAGACGTCGAGATCGAGTGCTCGCATGTGGGCGACCGCGTCGGGTCCGGCGGCGGAGTAGAGCTCCAGACCCACCTTGACGACGCCGAACCACGGCGCCACTTCCTTGGCGAGCTGTTCGGCGCGGTCGAGGTCGGACACATCGAGCGCGAGCGCCATTCGGTTGCGAACGTCCATCAGCACATCTCCCCTCTCAGGCCACCTATCAGGTCGCGCACGCGCGCGACGTCGTTGCGCGCACACCACGCGCCGAGCTCTTCGACGATCCGCAATGTCGCGCGCGGATCGAGGAACGTCGCGGTGCCCACGCCGACCGCGGACGCGCCGGCGAGCAGCATCTCGACCGCGTCCTCGCCGGTAGCCACGCCGCCGGTGCCGATGATCGGTACTCCCGCGTAGGCGCGCGACACCTCCCGGACCGCGCGCAACGCGATCGGTTTGATCGGCGGACCCGAGAGCCCACCGCCGCCCGCGCCGAGGCGCGGCGCGCGCGCCGACGCGTCGATGACGAGACCCATGACCGTATTCACCAACGTGAGACCGGTCGCGCCCGCGTCGAGCGCGGCGCCTGCGATCTCGACCAGATCGGTGACGTTCGGTGACAGCTTCGCGAACACCGGTGCCGCGCCACCGAGCGCGTCGACAACGGCGTGAGTGGCTTCACGCGTCGACTCCGGCGCGTGCGCGAAGACATGGGCGCGCGCTTCCACGTTCGGACACGAGAGGTTGACCTCGATTGCGACGACGCGGTGTGCGACTTTCTTCAGCGCGCGCGCCGCGCCTTCGAAGTCGGCGACGCTACGACCCCAGATCGATGCGATCACGCGCGCGCCGCTCGCCTCCAGCGCGGGGAGATCGCGCGTGATCCACGAGTCGACGCCGGGCCCGGGCAGACCGACCGAGTTGATCATCCCGCCGCCCGGCGCCTCTGCGACGCGCAGTGGCGGATTGCCTTCCGACGCGAAGACCGCGACCGACTTGGCCGTCACCGCGCCGATGCCCCGGGGGTCGCAGAGCGCGGCGACCTCGGCGCCGTGGCCGAACGTTCCGGAGGCGGCCACGATCGGGTTCGGCAACTGCGCCGGTCCGAGCGCAGTACCGAGGTCGACACCGGTCGAGCGGGCCCGCTTCCTCATTGCCCCGTCACACCTCGAGCCGGAGCTGGCCGCCGGCGTGGTACTCCTGCAGCGAGCGAACCTCGGCGTCGCGTTGTGCCTCCTCGGCGATGCCCGCGGCCGCGGCGAGCGCGGCCGCGACGGTCGTGATGCAGGCGACGCCGTGCACGATCGCGGCCCGCCGGATGTGCATTCCGTCGGCGCGTGGTCCGCGCCCGCGCGGCGTGTTCACGACGAGATCGACCTTGCCGGACGAGATGAGATCGAGTGCGTCGACGCCATCGTCCTCCTCCCCCACCTTGGCGACGATCGTGTCGACCCGGACGCCGTTGCGCTCGAGGAGGCGTGCGGTTCCTGCGGTCGCCGCGATCGAGAAACCGAGCTCGAAGAAGCGCAGGGCCGCGACCATCCCCGCCTCCTTGTCGCGGTCGGCGAGCGAGAGAAAGACCGTGCCGTTGTGCGGAAGCTTGTTGCCCGCGCCGGCCTGGCTCTTCGCGAATGCCAGGCCGAACGTGCGGTCGATACCCATGACCTCGCCGGTGGAGCGCATCTCCGGGCCGAGAATGGTGTCGACTTCGGGAAAGCGGTTGAACGGGAGCACCGCTTCCTTCACCGCGACGTGGCGCCCGGCCGCGGGCGGCCGGAGCAGACCCTCGGCGGAGAGCTCGTCGAACGTCGCACCGAGCATGACGCGCGCGGCGACCTTGGCGAGCGGAACCCCCGTCGCCTTGCTGACGAATGGCACCGTGCGACTCGCTCGCGGGTTTGCTTCGATGACGTAGACGCGCCGGTCCTTGACCGCGAACTGCACGTTCAGGAGCCCGACGACCTCGAGCTCCTCGGCCAGCGCGCGGGTATACCGCTCGATCGTGTGCACGACGTCGACCGCGAGCGTGGGCGGCGGGATCGCGCATGCGGAGTCGCCGGAGTGCACGCCTGCTTCCTCGGTGTGCTCCATGATGCCGCCGATGACGCACGCGCCCGTCCGGTCGCGCAGCGCGTCGACGTCGACCTCCGTCGCGTCCTCCAAGAACCGGTCGATGAGCGCGGGCCGCTCCGCCGACAAACCGCCCTCGCGCCCGAGAGAGCCGGATTGGGCGAGCTCGGCCATCGCCCGTCGGATGTCGGTGTCGTCGTAGACAATCTGCATCGCCCGCCCGCCGAGCACGTACGACGGCCGTACCAACACCGGGTAACCGATGGCGTTCGCGACCGCGACCGCGTCGTCGGCGTTGGAGGCCATCGCGCCAACCGGTCGCGGGATGCCGAGCCGATCGCAGAGCGCGTTGAACTGTTCGCGGTCCTCGGCCGCGTCGATCGAGGCCGGCGAGGTACCGAGCACCGGGATCGAGCTGCGTTCGAGATCGTGGGCGAGCTTCAGCGGAGTCTGGCCCCCCAGACTCACGATGACCCCTCGTACGTCACCGGCTTCCTGCAACCGCTCGCAGACGTTCAGCACGTCCTCGGTCGTCAGCGGTTCGAAGAACAGCCGATCGCTCGTGTCGTAGTCGGTCGAGACCGTTTCCGGATTGCAGTTGACCATCACGGTCTCGTATCCCGCGTCGCGCAAGGCGAACGCGGCGTGCACGCAGCAATAGTCGAACTCGACGCCTTGACCGATGCGATTCGGGCCACTCCCGAGGATGATGACGGCGGGTTTGGCGAGCGGCGCGATCTCGTCCTCGTCCTCATAGGTGCTGTAGTGATAGGGCGTGAAGGCGTCGAACTCCGCCGCGCAGGTGTCGACCGTCTTGTACGTGACGCGCACTCCTGCCGCGAGGCGCTGCGCTCGCACATCGACTTCGGTCGCGTCCCACAGGTACGCGAGCTGGCCGTCGGAGAAACCGAGTCGCTTGGCGTGCCGCCAATCGGCGCGGCTGAGCCGGTCGAGCCCGAGGAGTCCGAGCCGGTCGCGCTCCTCGACGATCTGCAGGATCTGGTCGAGGAACCACGGGTCGATCCCGGTGACCTCGTAGAGCCGCTCGATCGAGGCGAACCGACGGAGCGCGGCCTCCACTTGAAAGATGCGGTCGGGAGTCGGAACAGCAGTCGCGAGCACGAGCTCGTCGTCGGAAAAGGCATCGAGCTCGTGCTCGGCCGGATCACAGTTGAGGCCGCGGCGTCCGGTTTCCAGCGACCGCACTGCCTTCTGCAGCGACTCGCAGAAGGTACGGCCGATGGCCATGACCTCACCGACCGATTGCATCTGCGTCCCGAGCACCGGGTTCGACCCGGGCAGCTTCTCGAACGCCCAGCGCGGGATCTTGGTGACGACGTAGTCGATCGTCGGTTCGAAGCTGGCGGGCGTCTCCCGGGTGATGTCGTTCTGTATCTCGTCGAGGCGGTATCCGACCGCGAGCTTGGCGGCGATCTTCGCGATCGGAAAGCCGGTGGCCTTGCTCGCGAGCGCGGAGCTGCGCGACACACGCGGGTTCATCTCGATGATCACCATCTCGCCCGTCTGCGGGCTCACCGCGAACTGCACGTTCGAGCCGCCCGTTTCCACCCCGATGCGCCGGATGCACGCGAACGCGGCGTCGCGCATGAGCTGGTAGTCGACATCGGTCAGCGTCTGAGCCGGCGCGACGGTGATCGAGTCGCCCGTGTGCACGCCCATCGGGTCGAGGTTCTCGATCGAGCAGATGACGACGACGTTGTCGGCGTTGTCGCGCATGACCTCGAGCTCGTATTCCTTCCAACCCGCGATGCTGCGCTCGATCAGGATCTCCGAGATCGGGCTCGCAGCCAAGCCGCGCTCCGCGACGCGCTTCATCTCGTCGCGGTTGTGCACCATGCCCGTACCACCGCCGCCGAGGATGAAGGCCGGGCGCACGATGACGGGGTAGCCGACCTCGTCGCCGACTCGGAGCGCTTCGTCGAGCGAGTAGGCGATGCCCGAGGGCGGCACGACCAGACCGATCTCCGTCATCGCGAGCTTGAAACGCTGCCGGTCCTCGGCGGTACGGATTGCTTCGACGCTGGCACCGATCAATTCGACCTTGTATGTCTCGAGCACGCCGGCCTCGTGCAGGGCGATCGCGAGATTGAGACCGGTCTGGCCGCCGAGGGTCGGCAGGAGCGCGTCGGGCCGTTCCTTGGCGATGATGCGCGCCAGCGTCGGCACGTCGAGCGGTTCGACGTAGGTGGCGTCGGCGAACTCGGGATCGGTCATGATCGTCGCCGGGTTGGAGTTCACGAGCACGACGCGGTATCCCTCTTCGCGCAGCACTCGGCACGCCTGCGTGCCCGAATAATCGAACTCACACGCCTGGCCGATGACGATCGGCCCGCTCCCGATGAGCAGGATCGTCTCGAGGTCGTCCCTACGAGGCATGTCTCAGCTCGCCCTCATCAGTTGCGTGAACTCCTCGAAGAGATAGCGCGCGTCGTGAGGACCTGGACCCGCTTCGGGGTGGTACTGCACGCTGAAGGCGCGGAGATGCTCGGTGCGCACGCCCTCGACGTCGCCGTCGTTCAGGTTGAGGTGCGTGACAACGCTTCCCTCCGGCAGCGTTGCCGCGTCGACGGCGTAGTTGTGGTTCTGGCTCGTGATCTCGACTCGTCGGGTCGACAGCTGCTGCACGGGATGGTTGCCACCGTGGTGACCGAACCGCAGCTTGAAGGTCTGCGCGCCCAGGGCGAGGCTCATGATCTGGTGTCCGAGACAGATGCCGAACACGGGCACGTTGCCGAGCAGTTCCCCGACGCTCGCCCGCGCCGCGGTGACTGCGGCCGGGTCGCCGGGCCCGTTCGAGAGGAACACACCGTCGGGCGCGCGCGCCAGAACGTCGGCATCGGTCGTCCCCGCCGGCACGACCTCGACCTGACAGCCGGCTCCGACGAGCTGATCGAGGATCGAACGCTTGATTCCGAAGTCGTAGGCGACGACGAACAGGCTCGCATCGTCCGGCCCGACGGTATAGGGCTCCGAGGTCGTCACCGAGGAGGCGAGGTCGCATCCGTCGGTACCGCCGTCGGCCTGCGCAGCCGCGAGCAGCGTGGCCCGATCGGCGGTTCCGAAGGCCCCCGGCATGGCACCCGCGCGCCGGATGTGGCGGGTCAGCCGACGCGTGTCGATGCCCGCGATGCCGGCGACCTCGTGGCGATGCAAGAAGCCGTCGAGATCGTCGGTTGCTCGCCAGCTCGAAGGCCGGCGCGCGAGATCGCGGACGATCACGCCGCGACAGCGCGGCGCGGACGCCTCGTCGTCGCGTTCGTTGACGCCGTAGTTGCCGATGTGCGGATAGGTGAAGGTGATGATCTGGCCGGCGTAGGACGGATCGGTGAGGATCTCCTGGTAGCCCGCGAGCGCGGTGTTGAAGACGACCTCACCGCTCGCCATACCGTCGTCCGGCGGGTACCCGACCGAAACGCCCTCGAACGTCTCGCCGTCGGCCAGCACCAACAGCGCTTCCGTCACTCGCCGCCCTCCATGCGTCGCGC
>JALYLU010000028.1:0-8083 GCA_030774075.1 Actinomycetota bacterium
GATTGCAACAGTCAACGAAGCTCGAAGCCCAGTTCCTCAGACCCCGAAAGTGAAGAAATGGCCGTCAAGCACGTGAAGGCCCGCCGCGAGGACCGCGACTACGAAGACCTGGTACGGCTCTATCTCGAGGACGTGGGTCGCCACGATCTCCTGACCAAGGACGACGAGGGCCGGCTCGCCCAGGCAATCGAAGCCGGCACCGCCGCACACGAGCGGCTCGAGACCGCGAAGAAGCTCACGCCCACTCAGCGGCGCCAGCTTCGGCGCGAGATCCGTCACGGTGAGGAAGCGCACCGCCAGTTCGTCAACTCGAACCTGCGGCTCGTCGTCTCGATCGCGAAGAAGTACCAGAGCTCGGGTCTCCCGCTGCTCGACATCGTGCAGGAGGGCAACCTCGGCCTCATCCACGCCGTCGACAAGTTCGACTGGCGCAAGGGCTTCAAGTTCTCGACCTATGCGACCTGGTGGATCCGCCAGGCGATCCAGCGCGGCATCGCCAACTCGGCGCGCGTCATCCGGCTGCCCGTGCACGCGGGCGACATGCTCACGGCGCTGCTCAAGCTCCGCGCCCAGCTCGAAGGCTCGCTCGGTCGCACGCCGACACTCGCCGAGTTGGCCCGCGAAGCCGAGCTGCCGCTCGAGAAGGTCGTCGAAGTCCTCCGCTACGCGGTCGACACCGTTTCCCTCGACGAACCCGTCCGCGACGACGGCGACGCCGAGCTCGGCGACTTCGTCGAAGACCGCAACGCGGTCGCGCCCTTCGAGCACGCGGCGACGAGCCTGTTGCCCGGCGAGGTCGCGAAGGTGCTTTCGGTGCTCGACGAGCGGGAGCGCACGATCCTCACGCTGCGTTTCGGGCTCGACGGTGGCGGCGAGCGCACGCTCGAGGAAGTGGCCGAGCACTTCGGCCTCACCCGGGAGCGCATCCGTCAGATCGAGGCCCGGGCGATGTCGAAGCTGCGGCATCCGTCGGCCGACGTCGGCGCCCGCGAGCTCCTCGAAGCCGTTTAAGGGGATTCTTTTCCGAACCGGACCTGCGTCAGGTTCCTGCGACAACGGCGCGGGCGTGACGCAGGTTCGTTCGCGTCCGGCGCGCAATCGACGCGCCGCCGAGGATCACCGCGAGCCCACCGAGGCCGAGTCCGGAGAGGATGAGCCGGTGCCGGCTCTGGCGGATCGCAGATGAGAACCCGTCGACCGCGCACCGCGACCTTTTGACCAACGCGGCCAGGCTCCACCGCCGGTGCCACAGCTTGTCGTCGACGGTATGCAACGGACACAGATCGCCGGTGCCCTCTCCGGAGGCACCACCGGCACCGGGCTCACGCGGAAAGCTTGTCGATGCATCAGCGGGCTGGGATTCCTTGATCGAGCAAGGGGAATCCCTTCAGCGCGAAGAGCGGTAGCGCCGCAGCGCACGCGTCATTCGTTCAACCTCTCGTCACTTGCGCCCCCCCGACGAGTCACGTCGGGCGGCCGCCCCCGGAAGGCGATGGTGCCCGGCGCCGACGCGTGGACCGTCACGGAACGGCCAAGTCCTCGTTCACGCTGACCCGGCTTCTCAGGTCTCGAATATCCACCAGGCGGACGCGATTTGGGCGGGCCCCGTGGGGCCCGCCCAAATCAGCTTCGGATCATCACGCCGCCTAGATGCAGCTGAACGCCACTGCGTTGTTGATCGCGTCGAATGTGTCCTTTGCCAGCTCCTGCGTGGCCTTGACCTGGCCATACCACACAGTGCCGCCGGCATTCGACTGACTCGCCGCGTAGGTGAGATCGGCCAGCACCGTCTGGCAGCTCACGTTGTTGAACGCGGGTCGTGCGTTCACGTAGCTCGCCGAACCGGGCGGAGCGTTCACCTGGGTGAGGTCGGTCTTGACCCCGCCCAGGGGTGTCGGCGCGCCGATCTTGTTGCCGCCCAACGTCGGGTCGCTGAAGTACACGTTGAGTGCCGTCGACAGCATCTGTGCCTTCAGCATCGCGTTCATTGCCGCACCCGCTGCGCTCGCGGCGTTGAAGAGCTTCGTATCGTAAGCCGCGACCTGGGCGCACGTCGACGTCGAGGCCAAGTCTTGGAACGGCGCGAACTGCCTCAACCACGCCGTCGATGGGCATACGCCCGTCTTGGCCTGGCCCGTGACGATCGCCTGGCCGTTCTTGTTCTGCCAGAAACCCATCGTCAGTCCGCCCCTCACGGGACCGCAGACCTCGACCTGCTGCGACGCGTGGTCGGAGGTCTGAGTCGTATTCGTCGTGAACGTCGCCGTGTTGTCGTAGACGACGCACGTGTTGGACGGCACGTTCACCGTGACCGGGTAGTTGAACGTCTTGGGGTTCGGATCGCCCACGCAGACCTTTACGCTTAGCGGCCCCGCCGCGTTCGTGTCACTCACGTTCACGCAATCATCGACGTTTGTAGCCGTGAAAGAGATGCTCTTGAACGTGAAGTCCGCGGAACCCGCGTCGAGCAACCTGCCGTCGTCCGAGAACTGCTGACCCCATGAAACGGCGGCCGTATTGTCGAGCTGGCCTTGGGGCAAGCTACTCAGGTCGCACTCATACGCGAACAAGGTGTCAGCCGTCGTCAGCGCCTGAGGTCCACCGTCGGTGACCGTACAGGTTGTGCCGTCGGACAACTGATCGGTCACGCCGTCGATGTCAACCGGAACCGTGTTATTGCTCGTATCGACATTCGGGTTGAACACGTCGATGGTGCCGGTGACCTTGACTTCACTGATCGTCCCGGCGTCATGTTCCACGGTGACGGTGTAGTTGAATGTCGCAGTTCCGCCGGACTTCTTCACGAGCGTCTTGTCGACACTCTTCTTGATCGTCCACGTGAACGCGTCTTTATAGCTGCCGGCAGCATCCTTGGTGATCGTCAGCTGATCTAGGGGAGGCTGCGGTTCCCCTTGCTGCACCTTAAACGCGTCGTACTTGCACTTGCTCGGGGTGACGGGGTAGCCGTCGGCGAGCGAACAGAGCGCCATGATGTACACGCCGCCCGGGTTGAACGTATCTGCGTAGTCCGACAGGCGGATCTTGTTGCTGTCGGAGAGGTGAGAGCCGCCATAAGTGACCGTGGCGCCAGATACGCCGAACGTCCGGTTCGTGTACGCGTCGAAGTCGTCCGAGAGGTTCTTCGCCGCCCCGTCGTTCGGATCGGCCTGGCCACCCGGACTGAGCACGGCGAAGAAGTAGCTGCCGTCACCGACGTAGGCCACCGACGGACCGCCGTTCATCCACACGAACTCCTTGCCGTCGTAGATGTTGCAGTTCACGTTCGGATTGCCGTTCTGGCAATGCCCGGTGCCGTCATAATTCTCATTCACCGTCGTGAAGGCCGCGCCGCTCACCGGCGTGTTCGCGCCGGCCGACCGCAGGGCCGCGAAACCACCACCACCGACCGCGACCCACACCGTCGCGAGCACCGCTACGCGTGCGCGCCAACGATTCGGAAGCTGAAGAAATGTCCCGATCACGTTTCCCTTCCCTGGGATGATCCGGATCCGTGCCGGACCACCTGCACTCCCGCCAGTGCTCCATGCCGGAACACATACACTCCCGCCAGTGCTCATGAAGAGCACTCACCGCGCGATTCGCGCAGACAGTGTTTAACCTGGTCACGCAAACCGATCAAATTCCCAGGTGTTGATTTCTAATCAACGCAAGGGCAGCACGCAGCGCGTAAGAGCGAACGCGGAGCATGTCACTCGAGCCATCTCGCCCTTTTCGGGCGGTTTACGCGGAATTGAATCGTTCGAGGAGCTCGGCCAGAGCGACGTCGGTGCCGGCCTGGGGGAGCGAGATGCCACCGTCGACCACCAGGGTCTGACCGGTGATGTAGCTCGCCCGGGCCGACGCGAGGAAAAGGACCACCTCGGCGATCTCGTCGGCGTGACCGATGCGCCCGAGCGGGATCGCCCGCGCGACCGGGTCGAAGACGTCGGGAAACTGCTCCCACACCGCGGTCAGCGGGGTGCGGACGTGTCCGGGAGCGACGCAGTTGACCCGGATCGACGGCCCGTACTCGAGCGCCCCACTCTTGGTGAGCGCGACGACGCCCGCCTTCGCCGCAGAGTAGGCGGCCTCGTTGCGGGTCGGTGTGAGCGCCGACACGGATGCGTTGTTCACGATCGCGCCGCGCCCGGCCTCCAACATGAGCGGCGCCGCCGCCCGAATGCCATTGAACGTGCCGGTGAGATTCACGTCGATGAGCCGGTGCCACAGCTTGTCGTCGACGGTATGCAATGGACGCAGATCGCCGGTGCCGGCGTTGTTGAAGAGCACGTCGAGCCGACCGGCCGCGTCGGCAACGGCGCGCAAGGCCCGGGCGAACGCCTCGCCGTCGCGCACGTCGACCGCGTGCGCGCTCCCGCCGACTTCGTGCGCGACCCGCGCCGCGGCCTCGCCGTCACGATCGAGGACGGCAACGGAGGCGCCCTCCTCGGCAAACCGAACGGCGGTGGCGCGCCCGATCCCCGATGCCCCTCCCGTGATGATCGCTACCTGCCCGTCGAGCTCACCCACGGGCGGCGACGCTAACTGCTCCCTCCCTATCCGTGCGCAGCGAGGGCGGCAACCGCGCCGCGCGCGTAGGCGTCCGCCTGGACCACGTCAACGGGACGGTAGCGATCTCCGCACGGCGCGACCGCCTCGAGCAGCGCGAGCACCTCGTCGCCGCGCCGCATCGCAACCACGAGCACGCCGCGACCGTCGAGCGTCACCTGGCGAACGGGTCTGTTGTTTCGCAGGACCGCGTGCGCCGCGGTCGCGTCATCCGGCACCGACCGACGCGCCGTGAGCTCACGTTCGGCGGCCACCGGAACTTCGCCCGACGGTCCGAGCAGCCGAAGCCGCGTGCAGTCGGCGTGGACGACGTCCGCCAGCCCTGCCGCGAGCCGCCCGGCCGCGCGACCGATGCCGTCGCGCAAGTCGAGCAGCTCGCGATCGCCGGCGAGCGCGCCCGAGAACATCAACTCGTTCGCAACGACGAGTGTGATGCGCATCGAATCTCCTCGCAGCAACGCCAGCCGGCGAAGATGACGGTCCTTCTCGACGGCGTAGACGCCGAACGCGACCGCGAGCGCGATCGCGCCGACGCGCACGATGCCGCTCGCCAGGAACACCGCGAACAATGCGACGAAGCCGCTCGCGCCGAGGACGACTGCGATCTGTAGTCGGCGGCGCGCGATCGCCCCGTCCGTGAGTGGCCGGTCGGTTGGTATCCCGACCCGCCGTTCCTCGAGCGCGATCTCACGTTCGAGCGTGGTAATTGTCGCCGGCATCGCTCTCCCTCTCGAGCTGCCCGGTCCGTTGTCCCCTCCCTCTCTACATCGAGCGGTCGGCGGGTCAGACTTGAGCGGAGACCTCATAGACAACGCCGTGATCGCGGGTCAGCCACGCGATCCCGTTGTCGTCGGCGTAGCCGCGGCCCTGCACGTTGAGGATGCGCACGGAGGCGGCGCCCAAGGGATACGGGCCCCAATGCCACGTACCGCGATGCAGATGTACACAGGTGTGGCGCGCCAGCGCGAACGCCCGAACCGTGTCGAAGTGTGCCGGTTCCGAGAAGTCGATGTCACCCGGTGCGACGACGACGATCGCGTCGCCGCTCATCGGCATCAACGTCTGCGTGTGCGTGTCGTGGCGATTGAGCAGCTCACATCGCAGCCATCCGTCAGCGACCTCGAGCTCGTCGAGCGTGTGCCCGATGAAGTTCACCGAGCCGTCGTTCCAGAGGAACTCGAGGTCGGCGGTGGGATTGCCGTCGTTCTCCTCGGGGGGCACGGCGCCGAACGGGGCGAACGACGCGCGCGTCGCCGGCTGCGCATCGAGCCTCACCGTCCGCACAACTGTGCTCCCCTTCGCTCGCGCTGCGCCTCGCCTCTAGGCTGACGTGGCCGTCAGTCTTGCCTATCGCCGGCGCGGAGGTCACGAAATGGACGTGCGGTCGATCGAGGACGTCGAGCCGGTCATCGAGCACAACGGCACCGTTCCCGTGTGGTGGTTGGTGAGCCCGCGCGAGATGTTCGACATCACCAAAGGCGGACACCTCGAGCTCGTCAGCGAATTCGAGGTCGCGGGGGGCGGATTCGTCGACCCGCACCACCATCCGACCCATGAGTTCTATTACGTCACCGCCGGTCGGGGGATCATGACCATCTCCGGCGAAGATCGCGAAATCCGTCAAGGCGACCTCGTTCACATACCGCCGAACGCGGTGCACTCGTTACGACCGGTCAGTGACCACGCGCCGATTCACTGCTTCGCGTTCGCAGTCGGCATCGACGGCGCCGGCCCGGTCGACTACACGAGCTGACGAGTGGGCCGGGTCCTCGTTACCCGTCGTCTTCCGGACGGCGGGCTGGATCCGCTCGCGGGCCACGAGATCGTCGGACCGAAGCCCGACGACACGCCCTACACGCCCGAGGAGCTCCGCGCGAACGCGCGCGAGTGTGACGCGATCGTGTCGTTGCTCACCGACCGCATCGACGCCGACATGCTCGGTGCCGGAGCGCAAGCCGGCCGGTTGCGGGTCGTGGCGAACGTCGCGGTCGGGTACGACAACATCGACGTGCGGACCGCGGCGGCGCTCGGCATCACTGTTTGCAACACGCCCGGCGTTCTCGACGACACGACCGCCGACACTGCGTTCCTGTTGATCCTTGCCGCATCGCGGCTCGCGTCGACCGCCGAGGCCGATCTGCGAACGGGTCGATGGAAGGGCTGGAGTGTCACCCAGTACCTCGGACACGACGTATACGGCGCGACCCTCGGCCTCGTCGGCTTCGGCCGTATCGGACGCGCGGTCGCTCGCCGCGCCGAAGGGTTCGGCATGCGGGTGTTCCACCATGCGCGCCACCCGACGAACGAGCCGGGCTACGTCGGCGCGCTCGACGAGCTGCTCGCGGAGGCCGATATCGTCTCGCTGCACACGCCCGGCGGCCCCGACACGCACCATCTCATCGACGCGCGCCGGCTCGCGCTCATGAAGCCGACCGCGGTGCTGGTGAACACCGCCCGCGGCACCGTCGTCGACGAGCGCGCCCTGGCCGAAGCGCTGCACCACGGGCGGCTGTTCGCCGCCGGCACCGACGTGTACGAGCGCGAGCCCAAGGTCGAGCCGCGATTGCTCAGCGCGCCGCGCACCGTGTTACTCCCTCACATCGGTTCGGCGTCGCAGGCGACGCGCACGCGCATGGCCACGATGGCGACGACCGCGGTCGCGACCGTGCTCGCCGGCGGCACCCCGTCCAACGTCGTGACGCCCCCCTTGATCGACGCGTAGCCTCGGCGTCATGAGCGAGGGAGTACGCGGCGTCGTTGCGACCGCGAAGAAGGCGCCGGTCACTGTCGAGACGATCGTCGTTCCCGATCCCGGGCCGGGCGAGGCCAAGGTGCGCGTCCAGGCGTGCGGCGTCTGCCACACCGACCTGCACTACCGCGAAGGCGGGATCGGCGACGACTATCCGTATCTGCTCGGACACGAAGCCGCGGGCATCGTGGAATCGGTCGGGCCCGACGTCACGGGCATCGCGCCTGGCGATTTCGTGATCCTGAACTGGCGGGCCGTGTGCGGCGAGTGCCGGGCGTGTCGCCGTGGCCGCTCGTGGTACTGCTTCAACACCCACAACGCGACGCAGAAGATGACGCTGGCCGACGGCACCCCGCTGTCGTCCGCGCTCGGCATCGGCGCGTTCGCGGAGAAGACGCTCGTGGCCGCTGGTCAGGCGACGAAGGTTGACGGGCGAGCCGATCCGACCGCGGCCGGCCTGCTCGGGTGCGGCGTGATGGCCGGCTTCGGTGCCGCGACCTACACCGGCGGTGTCGATCGTGACGACACCGTCGCGGTTTTCGGCTGCGGTGGGGTCGGCGACGCGGCCATCGCGGCCGCCCGCCTCGCCGGCGCGCGCACGATCATCGCCATCGATCTCGACGCGCGCAAGCTCGAGTGGGCTCTCGGCTTCGGCGCGACGCACACCGTCGACGCTTCGAAGGTCGACGCGGTGGAGGCGGTTCGCGCGCTCACCGACGGCAACGGCGCCGATCTGTGCGTGGAGGCGGTCGGCCGGCCCGAGGT
>JALYLU010000028.1:8093-16005 GCA_030774075.1 Actinomycetota bacterium
AAGCAGGCGTTCTACGCGCGCGACCTTGCCGGTACCGTCGTGCAGGTCGGCGTGCCGACGCCCGACATGGCGCTGCCCGACATCCCGATGATCGATTTCTTCGGACGCGGCGGCGCGCTGAAGCCGAGCTGGTACGGCGACTGCCTGCCGTCGCGAGACTTCCCGACGCTGATCGACCTGTATCTCCAGGGCCGCTTCCCGCTCGACAAGTTCGTTTCGGAGACGATCTCGCTCGACGAGGTCGAGCCGGCGTTCCACAAGATGGAGCGGGGCGAGGTGCTCCGTTCCGTCGTGGTTCTGTAGGCGCGGCACCGAACGGGCACCACGTGTTCCGTCCCAATAGCATGGGCGGCATGAGCGACAACGCCGAATGGGGACCGCTGGCCGCGCTGATCGGTGAATGGGAAGGCGATCAGGGACTCGACTTCGCCTACGCGAACGCCGAAGGCAAGGTCAAGGACACGCCGTACCGCGAGAAGACCTCGATGAAGCCGTTCGGACCCGTCGAGAACGGAAGCCAGGTGCTGTTCGGGCTCGACTACCGCATGGCAGCGTGGCGTGGCACCGAGGAAAACCCGTTCCACACCGAGGTCGGCTACTGGCTCTGGGACGCCGCCGACGGGCAAGTGATGCGGTGCTTCGTGATTCCACGCGGCAGCGTCGTTGTGGCGGGCGGTGACGCCGCGCCCGACGCGACCGACTTCACGATGCACGCCGAGTGCGGCTCGGAAATCTACGGCGTCCTGTCGAACCGTTTCCTCGCCGACGCCGCTCGCACCTCCGACTACAAGTGCACTGTGACGGTCAATACCGACGGCACCTGGGCATACGACGAACTGACGACGGTGGAGCACGCACGCTTCGGCGCCGTGGTCGAACACACCGACCGCAACCTGCTGCACCGCGTCGGCTGAGAGTCGCTAGCCGGCTCGTTCGTCAGCTGCGCTCGATGGGCGTGTCGTCGAGTGCGAGCAGCTGAATTGTCGTGCGGCCGGCGCGCAGCTCTTCGAAGAAGTGCTCTTCTTTTTCCGCGCGCGTCCGTCCTGCGGCGAGCACGTCGTCGAGATGCGTGTGGGGTACGACGGTAACGCCGTCGGCGTCCGCGACGATCCAGTCGCCGCATGCAACCTCGACATCGCCGACGATCACCGAGCCTCCGATGCTGCCCGATTCCTGCTTGGTCGCGCCGCGCAGCGCGATCATTGTCGAGAACACGGGGAAGCGGTGCGCTTCGAGGGCGTCGAGATCGCGTACGCCACCGTCGATCACGAGACCACGCAACCCGCGCGCCTCCGCGCCCGTCGTCAGCACCTCGCCCCAGTAACCGCGCGCGTGTTCGTGGCCGACATTCACGACGAGTACCGAGCCCGCCGGAGCTTCCGCGACCGCGACGTGGATCGCGAGGTTGTCGGCCGTGCTGCAGCTGACCGGGAACACGGGCGCGCTGACGCGCGCGCCGCTCCACGCGGGCCGCACCCGGGGCGCCATCGGCCGGCCGCCGCTTTCTCCGAGCGTCGCGGCACCCAGAGCGGCGAAGGCGGCGGCGTAGTCGTCAGTCATCGAGGATGCTCCTTGGCGGAGGGCGAGGGATTTGAACCCTCGAGGGAGCTTGTAACCCCCTACTCGCTTAGCAGGCGAGCACCTTCGGCCACTCGGTCAGCCCTCCGGAGCCAGCGAGTATACGAGGACGTCTCCCGAACGGTGCCGGGGTACGGTCGGTGCATGACGCCCGTCGAGGCCCTCGAGCGCATCGCCGAGCTCCTCATGCGAGCGCGCGCACCGGGCCCCCGGCAGCAGGCGTTCCGACGCGCGGCGCGAGAGGTCTCCCGGGTGCCGGAATCCGAGCTGCGGTTCCTCGCCGACGCCGGCCGTCTGCAGGACCTCCCGGGCATCGGCGACACGACCGCGGCCGTGATCGCGGAAGCGCTCGCCGGAGAGACACCCAAATACCTGCAGAAGCTCCTCGAACACGCGGAGACACCGGGTACGGCTGCTGGAGATGCCTTGCGCGCGCAGCTGAAGGGCGACCTGCACGTGCACTCCGACTGGTCGGACGGCGGCGACACGATTCGCACGATGGCCGAGAAGGCGCGCGCGCTCGGGCACGACTACTTCGCGCTCACCGATCATTCACCGAGGCTGACCATCGCGCACGGCTTGCCGCCGGAGCGGTTGCGCGAGCAGCTCGACGTCGTCGCCGGGTTGAACGAAGAGATGGAACCGTTCCGCATCCTCACCGGAATCGAGTGCGACATCCTCGAAGAAGGCGCTCTCGACGGGTCGGAGGAATTGCTCGCGCGCGTCGACGTCGTCGTGGCGAGCGTGCACTCGAAGTTGCGCATGGAGCCGGTCCCGATGACGCGCCGCATGGTCGCCGCGATCGCGAACCCGCACGTCGACGTGCTCGGCCACTGCACGGGACGCCTCCTCGTCGGTCGAGGTCGCCCGCAGTCGGAGTTCGACGCCGACGTCGTGATCGAGGCGTGCCGCGTCTTCGACACCGCGATCGAGGTGAACTGCCGGCCCGAGCGGCTCGACCCTCCGAGGGACATCTTGCGCAAGGCCGTCGACGCGGGCATCAAGGTCGCGATCAGCACCGACGCGCATGCCTCCGACCAGTTGGAGTGGCAGCCGTACGGCACCGATCGCGCGGCCGAATGCGGCGTCGTGGCCGAGCAGGTCGTCAACGCCCGGAGCGCCGACGATCTCCTGGCTTGGTGCTCCGCGCACCCGAGCTGAGCACTGGCTGACCGAAAGAAAGAGTTCTCACGGCGTTTCCGGTCCGTCAATCCAACGCTCCGAAGGCTGACACGTCGGGCGCGCATGCTGCACGCGCAAAAGAGCTGCACGACCCCGACCTGCAATCAGAGGAGAACAATGAGACGCAGAACTTTCCGCCGGCGCATCTGCGGTGGCGCACTCGGATCGGTTGCGCTGGTGACAATGACCGTCGCCCATGCGAGCCCGGCGACGTCGCTGAGCAGCCTGCGACTCGGGTTCACACCGATCACCACGCACGCCCGTTCTTGCTCGGAGAACGGTCTGATCAAGTTCGCCAACAACTCGGCCAATCAACCGGTGACTCCGACGTTGCTCATGCAAGCCGGCGATGCGGCCACGCCGGTGAACGCGCCCGCGAGCTCGAACGCGGTCGGTCGCGTCAACGACATGATCGCGCTCAGTCCGGACGGCCACTACCTCTTCACTTCGAGCGAGAACAGCATCCCGACCGAGAACGGCGTCGGCACGAACGGAAGTGACGGCATCACCCGGCTCACGCTGACCGGTCACGACAAAGGCAAGAAGGAAATCCTTGCGAACAACGTCGACCCGATCACCGGCGCGAACCTCTGGCAGCGCGTCGACGGCTTGAAGTGGTACCCATACGGTGGTCCCACAAATGAGGGCGTGCTACTCGCCGGCGAAGAGTTCTCGGCCGGCGGAATCTGGCAGATCAACCCGCAGACGGGTGCCTTCGCGCGTCTCGACTGGCTGGGCCATTTCTCCCACGAAGGGATCGGCCTGGACCGGGCCGGAAACCTCTACCTCGGGGACGAGGCTCGCGGCGGCGCGATCTACAAGGCCGTGCCGAACAACCGGCGCGACCTCAGCAAGGGCGGCAGACTCTCGTATCTCGTCGGCATCGGGACCGACGCGAGCGGCTGGAAGCAGGTGTCCGATCCCGCGAATGCGTCCGCAGAGGCCGGCGCCGGTGGTGCCATCCTCTTCGACCGGCCCGAGGACTTCGACGAGGCTAACGATCGGGTGTACTTCACGGTTACGGAACCGGCGGGTGACGCCACGCCCCGACACGGTGCCGCGAACCAAATCGTGAACCGCGGCGGTGTCTACAGCATGTCGACGCGGGGCGTGCCCGATCTGTCCACGCAAAGTGGAGGTCTCCCCTACAACGCGCTGTCGCCGATGATCGAAGTCAACGACCCGACGTACACCGCGCAGGAGCAGGCGAAGGCACAGCAGGGTCTGCAGTTCCCGGACAACATTGCGTTCGACGGCGCCGGACACCTGTGGGTCCACGAGGACATCCCCGACAACGACGGCACGTTCCCGACGAGCGGTATCGACGTCTCGAAGCAGGCGCGCGACCAGCAGGACGAGCTGTACGTGTACGTGCTCAACGACACCGGCAACACGATCGTGCGGAACCCCGATACGAGCGGGCCGGGCGTCTCCGGTGGCTACAAGGCGGCCGACATGCGCACGTCGCCCGGTGCGAAGTCGTGCGAAAACGAATTCACGGGCGGGATCTTCGCCGAGGACGGCAAAACCCTGTACATCAACCAACAGCATTACGACAATCCGACGCTCACCATCACGATCGGTTGAGCAACGCACGACGGACTATGAAGGCGGTCTCGCTCGCTCACCGAGCGGGACCGTCTCCGTCATCCGGATTTACTCGTCGCGCCACACGATCGCGGCTTCCCAGGGCGCGAGGTGCAGCGCGCCGTCGACGCGCTCGTCGGCGCGGGCGCGGATGGTCGAGATCCGGATCGCACCGGGCCCGATGTCGGAAAGCTCGACGGCATCGTCCGAGAGATTGCACGCAACGACGGTGCGCTCGCCGCGCCGCCACGCCCAGACGTCGTCGCTCGGCCCGGGCAGGGTGCGGTAGGAGCCGTCGCGCAGCTCCGGCATCGCGTCGCGCAGGCCGATCAGATCGCGCGTGAGCGCGAGCACCGAATCCGGATCGTGGCGTTGGTCCGCCACGTTGTACGCCGCGTAGTCGCCGTAGGGGAGCCACGGCTCGACGCCGGGCTCGGAGAAACCGGCACCCGCGACCGCCGACCAGTGCATCGGCGTGCGCTCGTCGTCGCGACCCATGCGCGCACCATGGAACACGCCGACCGGGTCGAGGATGCGATCCGCCGGAACATCGGTGTCGACCATGCCGATCTCGTCGCCGTAGTACAGGAACGGCGTGCCACGCAGGCCCATCAGCATGACCAGCGCGGCGCAGGTGCGCGCGGGATCGTTCTTGCACCAGCGGGTCGGGAAACGGTGACTGTCGTGATTGCCGCCGGTCCACACCGGCCACGCGTCGGACGGCAGTAGTTCCTCTGCATGCTCGACCGCGTCTCGTAGCTCGGCAGCGCGGAACTTCGAATGCAACAGCATGAAGTTGAAGGCGAGGTTCAACTCGTCGCCGGTGCCGTAGAAGGCCGCGAACGCCTCCGGCTCCAGCACGTACGTCTCTCCGATGAGGACGCGCGGTGGGTCGTAGCTCTCGGCGAGCTTGCGCCAACGCCGGAGCACGTCGTGCACCTCGGGACGGCAGGCGTTGTACACAGATCGCTGCCCCATCATCCGCACGTACCAGTGGTCGTCGGGGGTGGCCGGCGGGTTGTCGCGCAGCTCGCGGTCTTTGATGACCGAATGACACACGTCGATCCGGAAACCCGCGATACCGCGGTCGAACCAGAAACGCAGGATCGCGTCGAACGCGTCGCGGACCTCCTCGTTCCACCAGTTGAGGTCGGGCTGCGAGGGAAGAAACTGATTGAGGTAGTACTGGCCACTCGCCTCGTCGAACGTCCACGCGGGTCGGCGGGGATCGAAGGCCATGCCCCAGTTGTTCGGCACCGAGCCGTCGGGCTTGGGGTCGGCCCACACGTACCAATCGCGATGCCGGGCGTCGCGGGCCGACTTCGCGTCGAGGAACCACGGATGATGGTCGCTCGTATGGTTGGGCACGAGGTCGAGGATCACGCGGATGCCGCGCCTGGAAGCCTCCTCGATCAGGGTGTCGGCGTCGGCGAGCGTGCCGAACGACGGATCGACTTCGACGTAGTCGGCGACGTCGTAGCCCCAGTCGTCGTTCGGCGACACCATGATCGGATCGAGCCAGATACCCTCGACGCCGAGCCACTGGAGATGGTCGAGCCGTTGCGTGATGCCGCGCAGGTCGCCCACACCGTCACCGTTCGTGTCCATGAAGGAGCGCGGGTAGATCTGGTATAGCACCCCGTCGCGCCACCAGGTGCGACCCGCTCGATCGGCTGGCATCTGCGGCATCTCGGGGACGCTACTGCGAGAAAACGGGTTAGTTGGCGGCGGCGGAGGGTTCGCCCTCGGCGGCCGCCCACATCCGCGCGTACGCGCCGCGGCGCGCGACCAACTCGTCGTGCGCGCCGTCCTCGACGACGCGGCCGTGGTCGATCACGACGATGCGGTCGGCGAGGCGGGCAGTCTGCAACCGGTGCGCGATCAGGATGGTGGTTCGGCCGTGCGCAGCGACGCCCATCGCGGCTTGCACCTTCGCCTCGGTCCGGAGATCGAGGTTCGACGTCGCCTCGTCGAGCAACAGGATCGCGGGGTCGACGAGGTGGGCGCGCGCCAGCGCGATGAGCTGCCGCTGGCCCGACGACAACGACCGGCCCCGCTCGCTCACCCATTGCAAGTAGCCACCCGGCAGCCCGGCGATGAACTCGTGCGCGCCGACGGCGCGCGCGGCGGCCTCGACCGCGGCGTCGGTCGCGTCGTTGCGCCCGTACGCGATGTTGTCGCGGATCGTCCCCGAGAACAGGAACGCCTCCTGCGGCACGACGCCGAGTTGCTGGTGGAACGCGACCTGGTCGTACGCGTTTACCGGAACGCCGTCGGCGCTCACTCGTCCCTCCGTCGGGTCGTAGAAACGCGCGACCAGCTTGACTACCGTCGACTTTCCGGCCCCGGTCTCGCCGACGAGCGCGACGGTTTCGCCGGCGCGGATGCGGAGGTCGATGCCCCGCAACGCGTCCTCCGTAGCGTTCCGGTAGCGGAAGCGCACGTGTTCGAGCTCGACGTCACCGGAGAGGCGGGGGACGATTATGGGATGCGCAGGTTGCGCCAAGGAGGTCGGTGTCGCCAGCAGCTCCGTGATCCGCGCGATCGCGACGCGCGCTTGCTGGTACGAGTCGAAGACCTGTGACAGCTGCTGGATCGGCGCGAAGAACAGGTTCAGGTACAGCAGGAACGCGATGAGGGCGCCGACCGAGAGCGAGTGGTGCGCAACGAGCACGCTGCCCGCGCCCAACACGAGGCAGACCGCGATGTCGGACAGGAAGTCGACAAAGGGAAAATAGATCGCGACCAATCGTTGGGCCCGAACCCGCGCGTCCCGGTAACCGCCGGCGACCTCCTCGAACTGCGCCTGGTTGTGCTCCTCCCGCACGAAGGCTTGCGACACGCGGACACCGGAAAGCCCCTCTTGGAGATTCGCGTTCACCGCCGCGATGCGCTCACGGGCGGCCTCGTACGCCTTGCTCGACTGATTCCGGAACCACAATGTGGCGATGAAGAGCGGTGGGAGGACGCCGGCGCTCACCAAGGCGAGGCGCGGGTTCATGATCGCGAGCGCGATACCCACGCCGACGAACGTCACGAGATTGACGAGCGCGTTGACGAGACCGTTCTGTAACAGCTGCGACAACGCGTCGATGTCGGTCGTCATGCGCGTCATGATCCGGCCGGCCATCTCGTTCTCGTAGTAGTCGACACCGAGGCGCTGCAGGTGTGCGAACACCTTGATCCGCAGCGCATGTAGCAGCCGCTCGGAGCTACGCCCCATCACACGCGCCTCGGCCCACATCACCCACCAGTCGAACAGGGTGACCGCGAGGAACACGAAGGTCGCGATCCACAGCGCGCGCGGTGCGTTCTTCGCGACGCCGTTGTCGAGCCCGTAGCGCACGAGCAACGGCCCGGCGAGCGTGCACAGCGCGTCGAGCGCGACGAGGAACATCCCGACGAGCAGCCACCCGCGGTAGCGCCGGAGGAACCCGAGGAACGAGAAGTCGGGCGCGGGCCCGGCTTCGATTGCGACGTCGACCTGCGGATCGGCGTTCGCCGGCTCGAGCGCATCGACCTGGGCGAGCAGCTCGGGCGTCGGCGCGAGCGCGCCGCCCCAGGC
>JALYLU010000029.1:0-5968 GCA_030774075.1 Actinomycetota bacterium
GTGAGTGCGCTCGCGCCGAGCGACGGCGCGATTCGACCCGATAGTGCCGTCGCGGCGCCGCAGGGCGCGTACGCACGGTCGAAGGCTGCCGCTGAGCGGTACGCGCGGGGCTTGCAGGCCGAGGGGGTACCGGTCGCGATCACGTACCCGGCGATGGTCCTCGGGCCGCCGGCCGGCAGCCGCCGCAGCGCCGACGCGGGCGACTTCTTCGTCACGGTGCTCAAGCATGGCGCTGCGGTCGCGATGCGGGGCGCATGGTCGGTCGTCGACGTGCGCGACGTTGCTGCGGTGCACGCGGCCCTGGTGCAGCCCGGTGCTGGTCCTCGCCGTTACTGCGCGGGCGGCCATTTCCTCGAATACCGCGACGCGCTTACCCTGATCGAACAGATCACGGACCGGCGGCTGCGCCGCATCGACATGCCAGTCGCGCCGTTACGCGTCCTCGCTCGGGTCGCGGAGGCGATCGGTCGTGTGGTCCCGTTGTCGACCTACCTGTCGCCGGAGGCGTTGTCGTCGGTGGTGGACGCGGTACCCGTTGACGACTCACGCACGATCACCGAGCTCGGTGTGCGTTTCCGCGATCCGAAGGTGACGCTGGCGGCGACGATACGAGGGCTGTACGAGACCGGAGAGCTGTCCGCGGGGCAGGTGGGCACGCTGGCATCGCCAGCGCCTGGGAGGTCACAGCGATGAGCGAGCCATGGTCTGCGCTGGCCCGCGTCGTGCCCCGCGCCACTGTGTACGCGGCCCGAGCGGCGCGGCCAACGCCGGGTCATCCTGTCCCTGCGCTTCGGCGATCGCCGTGGACGTGGGCTCAAGTGCTCATCGACGATGCCGTGGTGACGGTCGCGCACGTACGCGGACGCGATGAGTTCCATGACTTCGCCCGCCTCGAAGCTGATGCACGCGACGCCGTCGAGGTGCTGACGCGCGCGGGAGCGTTCGCGGACCCGTCGGTGCTCTTTCCGTTTCCCCGGCCGGTCAGCGAGACACGGCTCACAAACCGCCACCGGTATGGCCGGCGGTTCGAGCATGTGTCGTTCGCCAGCGAATGGAGTCCGCCGCCTGGTCTTCCACGCGCGGATGACTGGCTCGCCGTCGAAGGCGCGGACGTCGCGCACGCATTCGTGCTGCGGCACAAGGGTCCGCGACCGTGGATCGTCGCGCTCCACGGGTACGGCACCGGTGAACCGTACGACCTGTGGTGGATGGGGTCGCTCGCCGCGCACCACCAGCTTGGCGTGAACGTGATGAACGTGATCCTGCCCCGCCATGGTCCGCGCGGCCGCGTGGCGATCGCGGACCGCTTCCCAGGTATTGACCCGCTCGTGAACGTCTACGGCTTCGCGCAGGCGATCTGGGACGTGCGGCGCGCGATCACCTGGGCGCGCCAACAAGGCGACACCGCGATCGGCGTCTACGGGATCTCGCTTGGGGCGTACGTCGCCTCGCTTCTCGCTGACGTCGAACCCGGTTTGGCGTGTGTCGTCGCCGGGATCCCGGTAGTTGACTTCGGCCAGCTCATCAGCCGTCACGTCGCGCGCTACGAAGGCGACGACCACGCGCTCGTGCGCGCGGTCCGGAACGACGCCACGATCAGCCTGAACCGGCTGGTCTCGCCGGTGGCCTACGCGCCCCTCGTGCCGCACGAAGGTCGGTTCATGTACGCGGCGGTTGGTGATCGCATGGCCACACCGAGCCAGGCGGTCGCGTTGTGGCGACACTGGGACGCGCCCAAGACCCTCTGGGTGCAAGGCTCGCACATCGGCGCACCGATCGCACGTCGAACACGGCGGTTCGTGTTCGACGCGCTCAGATCCTGCGGCATCGCGGCACCCTAGAGGCCCGCCGCCTTTAAGAGCTCGCGGTGGGCGTCTTCGACGGCGTGCGCTATGTCCTGCAGGCGCGGCACCAGCTCACGGCACGCGATGAAGCCCCAGTCGATCCGATCGATATAGCTGAGCACCGTGATGTTCAACCCGGCACCTTCGATCGGCGGCCCGAGCGGCACCATCGACACCAGTCGCGCTCCGGCCAGGTACAGCGGGAACGGCGGCCCCGGCACGTTGGAGATCACAAGGTTGATCGGGACCGGCCCCCGGCTCGCGAGCCCGCCGAGCAGCCGACTCGCCAACCCGAAGCTGCGCGGACCGGCGAGCTCGCCGAGCTCGAGCAGAGTGCGCGCGCCCATCGCGTGGTTCTCCGCTTTGGCACCCTTGGTCGCATCGCGGATGTGCGCGACCTGCGCCTCGACATCTTCCAGGTGTGTCGGCAGCGACACGAACATCGCCGAGACCTTGTTCGCGCTGTCGATATCGGCGGTCTCGTCGCTGCGCACCGAGACTGGGCACGCCGCGAGCAACGGCCGGTCCGGCAAGGCATCGAGACGCTGCAGATACCGCCGCAACGCGCCGGTCGCGGTCGCCAGCACGATGTCGTTCACCGTGCAGCCGAACGCGTTCTTCATCGACTTCACCTCGTCGAGGGAAACCGACGCGAACGCAACCCGCCGGTGCGGGGTCAAAGGCGCGTTCCACGGCGTACGCGGCGTATTGAACGGTGTGCCGCCTGACGGCCGGCTCGAATCGCGCCGGACACGCGTGATACCGACCGCGCTGCGCACCAGGTTCGGCATCGCCAAGGCAAGGGCGAGCGGCAACGGTCGGCGCAACCGCGAGATGATCGCGTGCCGCACCAGCTCCAAGTCCGACGGCTTGTGCTCAGGCTTCCAGTCGTCGGTATCCGGCGACCCGTCGACGGCGTTGGGTTCGAGATCCAGGATGCTCGTCGCCAGGCTCGAGCCGGACACGCCGTCGATCGTCGCGTGGTGCATCCGGGCAAGGACTGCCACGGCACCGTGCTCGACACCCTCGATGACCCAGAACTCCCACAGCGGGCGCGAACGATCCAAGGCACGGCCTGCGATGTCGCCGACGATGTCGGCGAGCTGTTCGGTGCTTCCCGGGGACGGCACCGCGATGTGGCGAACGTGATAGTCGAAGTCGAAATCCGGGTCGTCGAACCAAACCGGTCGGTGAAGACCGAAGGGGACATACGCGAGACGGCGACGAAACTCCAGCAGCGTGGGAAGGCGCGATGCCAGATGTGCTTTGATCTTCTCGAAGGAGTAGCCGCCCGGTACCGTCGACGTGTCCAAAACCATGACCGCCTGGACCTGCATCTGCGTCGCGGGCGTCTCCAAGTACAGAAACGCCGCGTCCATCCCACTCAAGCGTCGCATCGAAGCTCCTCAGCCGAGAGCTCAGTCTGGGACACGAACAGCGCGGCTGCAACCGTTACGCCGACGGCGACGTTTCATTCACCAATCGCCGGAGTCGGCGGCGCGATCCGGGGCTCGATCGAAGAGCTCGTGAGTTGGGCGCAGGTCGAACAGCCCGACCTACGCCGCCTCGCGGCCCGCAACGGCACCCCAACGATCTTGTTCTCGGACATCGCGGACTCCACCGCGCTGAACGAGAGCCTGGGCGACAAGGCCTGGCTACGGGTGCTGGACGGCCATGACCGGATCGTGCAGCGCGAAGTCAACGCCGATGACGGCCACATCATCAAGTCGCAGGGCGACGGGTTCCTGATCGCCTTCGCCCTGCCCGCTGACGAGATGCGCTGGGCCATCGGGATCCAACGGGCGCTGGCCGACGGCGATCGACGCCTGCGCGGCATCCCGGTCCGGGTGCGCATCGGCATCCACGCGGGCGTTGCCGTGCAGCGCGAGGGCGACCTGTTCGGCCGCAACGTCGCGCTTGCTGCTCGTGTCGCCGCACACGATGGCCCGCGACCCTACGACCAGCTCCGTCGCGCGGCCAATGACCGGTGTTGATGCGTTCGCTCGGCAACCGTCTCGTGCGTTGCTCCGTGTTCGGGAAATCGGGGAGCTCATCTCGTAGAGGTTGCCGTCGCCGTCGTGGAACAAGAAGATCAGCGAACCCCGGCATTTCGTGGTTCAATTGCGGCATGGGTAATGGGTCCGAGCACGAACCGTCGGAGCCGGTTCCGACGGGCACCGGGCTGAGTGCCGGCCTGATCGTCGGCGTGCTTTTTGGTCTCGCGGTGATCATCTTGGCGGCGCAGAACACCGCACATGTGGGGTTCCGATTCTTGTGGTGGCATGCGCGTTCGCCGCTGGTTGTGATCATCCTCGGGACTGGCCTCGCGGGCGTCGTGCTCGACGAGGTCGTCGGGCTCCTGTGGCGGCGGCGCCGTCGCCACCGTCTCGCGGAACGGGTTGTCGGCCGGCGAATCGGGAGGAGTTCTGCTGGACCGTCGGCAACCTGAACGACCGTGTAGTCGTCGCCATCTCAGCTATGCCGCGCGTTACTCGTTGCCCACGCGGGTCCCATGGGCGTCGCGGTCGGTGCCGATCTGGCTGGTGATGGTGGCCTGGGGGTTGGTCGCCTTGGCGAGGCTCTCGATCGCGTCGACGAGCCGGTCGGTCTGGATCTGCGAGTCGGCGACGACCCGGGCCAGCCAGAAGCGCAACAAGCGAGCCACCGAATAGCGGGCGAACAGCGCGGCACCGATGAAGACGAGCGCGACACCGAAGATCCCGCCGGAGACAACGTAGGGAATCTCCTGGTAGACGTACTTGGTGCCCGATGCACCCCACCAGCCGAGCCAGATGATGATCACACCGATGATGGGCAATGCGATCCCGGCCCAGTACAGGCGGCGCTCCAGCCGTTCAGCTTCGTTCGCGACCCGCAGCTGCTGGACGCCGATGACGAACTGCTCGACGCGGCTCGACGCGCCGAGAGGCTCCGAAGCAGCCGGCGACACGTCCACCCCTTCGGTCTCTGACGTTGGCTGATCACTCATACGCTCGCTCCCATGTAGGCCGACGACAGCTCAGATTCGATGTCTTCTGGCGCGCCAAGGCTGGTGATTCGCCCCTGGACCATGACGACGGCAAGGTCGGCCACGTCGAGCACGGTGCGGGCGAACTGCTCGACCACGAGGATCGAGATACCCTCTGCGCCGATCTGGGCCACCAGCGCGTACAACTCCGCGACGATCAGCGGAGCGAGGCCCATTGACAGCTCGTCGAGGAGCAACACCGCCGGTTCGGTCGCGACCGCGCGGGCCATGGCCAGCATCTGTTGTTCGCCGCCCGACATGGTGCCGGCGAGCTGCGTGCGCCGCTCCTTGAGCCTCGGGAACCGCGCGTAGGCGCGTTCTTCGACATCGGCCTGCGACACACCGGCGTAGGTCGCCATGATGAGGTTCTCGCGGACCGTGAGGTTGGGGAACACGCCCCGTCCTTCGGGGATCGTGCACAGCCCGACGCGTGGAAGCGCGTCGGCGCCGGCACCGTTGACGTGCCGGCCTGCGAGGTGGATGCAGCCGGCGCTCGGTGCCATCTGACCGCTCGCGACCTTGAGCGCCGTCGTTTTCCCGGCGCCGTTCGGTCCGAGCAGCGCGACGACATTGCCGCGCGGCACCGTGAGGCCGATGCCGTGCAGCACCTCGATGCGGCCGTACGCGGCCGAGAGGTCGCGAAGCTCGAGCATCGGCGGGTTGGGATCGGGCACCAGCGCCACCCGCTCGCGGACGCGGGGGCGTGACGGATGCGACGCGTCCGGGGTCTCGTCGGGACTCCCGAGGTAGGCCGCGAGCACCGCCTGGTCACGCTGAATCTCGCTCGGCGTGCCCACTGCCAGTAACGAGCCGTAGTCGAGCACGTGGACGCACGCGCACACCTCCATCACCAACGCGACGTCATGCTCCACGAGGAGGATCGCCATTCCCTCGTTTGCCAACGCCTGCAAGAGCGCGGCGAAGTCCTCGGTCTCGCGGTCGCTGAGGCCCGACGCGGGCTCGTCGAGCAGCAGCAAGCGAGGTCGGGTGGCCAGCGCGCGACCGAGCTCGCACAGGCGAGCCAAGCCGGTCGGCAACGCATCAGCGCGTTCGTCGGCGACGTCGTGCAACCCGACACGCTCCACGATCGCGTCGG
>JALYLU010000029.1:5978-7802 GCA_030774075.1 Actinomycetota bacterium
GGCCTCACGTCTCGGGTCGGCGTCCGAGTCCTTGGCCCATCGCCGACGTATCTCGGCTGCGACGACGATGTTGTCGCGCGCGGTCAGCGTCCCGAACAGCTCGAGTCGCTGAAACGTGCGTGCAATGCCGCGGCGAGCTCGACGACGCGGTGGATCGTGGGTGATGTCGGCTTGGTCGAGCGTCAGCGTTCCCGCGGCTGGCTCGATCAGCCCGGTGATCGCGTTGAAGGTCGTGGTCTTTCCCGCGCCGTTCGGGCCGATGAGTCCGGTGATGGAGCCGCCCTCGACGTTGAGGTCGACCTCGCTCAGCGCGTTGAGCCCGCCGAAGCGGACGGTGAGACCGCGGACTTCAAGCAGTGCCACGACAGTCCTCCGCGGTGACGCCCAGTCCTCGTTCGAGCGCCGCGAGCTCGGCGCCGGTGACAGGACCACCGAGGCCGACGAGCTCGGGGACGACGCGCGCCGCGCTGGCACGCGATGCGGGGGAGGCGCGCGCCGCGCGCCGCTCGGTGATCATCCGGTGCAGCGCGCGGGCACTCATGCGCGCCTCGCTGACGAGACCGTCCGGGTTACGGGCCAGGCTTATGCCAACGAGGCCGGGGAGAAGAATCATGAGGTTGTTGAGCGATGGGTAGTCGTTGGCGACCTGGGGCATCGCGACCAGCAGCAGCGCGCCCACCATGGCCCCGGACACTGCGGTGATGCCCCCGACCACTGCGAGCAGCAGCACCGGCAGCGCGGACAGGGTTCCGGTCAACAGGCTGAAGTCGTCCTTGCCGACGGTGCCCTTCCAGCCCGCGAGGAGGAACCCGCCGACGCCGGCCATGGCGGACGCGAGCGCGAACACCTGCACTTTGGTGAGCGTCAGGTGCAGTCCGAGGGTCGTGCACGCGGCCGGGCTGTCCTTCATCGCCTGCAACCGGCGGCCGAACTCACCCCGCCGCAACGCGATCACCAGCCAGGCGAGCAATACGAACACCGCCGCGATGGCGACGAAGTAGGCCCGGTCGCTCTCGAGCGGACTCCACCGCTCGACGGCCTTGCTGTCGGTGGAGAAGCCACGGATCTGGCCGAGCACGTTCTGTTCGACGACGAGCGCGAATGCCATCGTGCCCAACGCGAGATAGAGGTCGCGCAGCCGCAGACAGGGGAGGGCGACGATCGCACCCACCAGGCCCGCGAAGCCGGCGGCGACGAGCAGCCCCACCGGGGAGGCGCCCCACTGACCCGGGAGCCACGACGCGGCGAGCACGCCCAGACCGGCAAAGGCCAACTGCGCCAGCGAGATCTGGCCGGCGTACCCGATCAGCACCACGAGCGACAACATGATGATCCCCAATGCGAGGCCCTGACCGACCGCGCGCAGCAGCGCACCGTGGATCAGACCTTCGGCGAGCCCCGCGACGACGACGAACGCGGCACCGGCCACGACGGCTGTCCGCCACGACGGGATCGGCGCGCCCTCGCGCGACTGCAGCTTGGTCGTCAGGCGGGTACGGTCCTGGGGCAGCAAGAGCAGCACGACGAACAGCATGATGATCGGCAGCGAGTTGTGGATGCTCTGCACCACGACCGGGACGCGGTGCATCTTGGTCAGGCCCCAATCGAAGTAGTTGAGGGAAAGGCCGAGAATCACCGCGCCCAGCGCGGTGAGCGGCAAGCTGCGCAGCCGGCCGACAATGGCGACCGCGTAGGCGTTGATCACGAGCAGAGTGAGTCGCGCGACGTCGAGCGCCAGGATCGGCGCCAAAAGCACGCCAGCCAGCGCCGCGAGCATCGAACCCACGACCCAACTCGCGATAGAGGGAACGTCGGGACGGTCAC
>JALYLU010000029.1:7812-15686 GCA_030774075.1 Actinomycetota bacterium
CCGTTGAGCCGGGCGAGATTCCGGTCGTCGACGACGGCCCGCATCGCGATACCGAGCCGCGTCCGATTGAGCAACACCCACAGACCAACGGCCACGATGACCGACAGCACCAGGACGAACAGGTAGTGCCACGGGATCGGCGCCCCCGCAATGGTGATCACATCGGCCTGGAAGAATCGTGGCAGCGACGGCGTGACCGCGAACTTCGTCGGTGCCCACACCACCGACCCGACGCCGAGCAGCGTGACGAGCAATCCGATCGTCACGACGATGTTCGTGATGGTCGCCGCGCCCCCGAGATTGCGCATGATCAGTCGCTCGATCACGACCCCGGCGATCGGTGCCAGCACGAACAGCACGACGCCGAACGCCAACGGCGCGGCCCAGTGTCGTTGAATCCGCAGCTCCCAATAGGTGAACGCGGCGAGCATCGCCACCGCGCCGTGGGCGAAGTTGAAGATCCCCGACGTGGTGTAGGTGACGACGAGGCCGCTCGCGGCGATGAAGTAGATGCCGGCAAACGCGAGCCCGAAGATCGTGTAGCGCAACAACTCACTCATCGCAGGCCTTCGACAGACGGGCAAACGTCATGGCGATCATCCGAACCCAGGCGGGAGCGGCTCGTAACGCGCCGTGAGCGGCACGGAATACTTCGGGTCGCAGTCGAAGCCGCCCGTGCCGTCGGTCGGCTTCTCGGGCCAGTACCGCACGAACTTGTCGCCCTTCACCTGCATGTAGAGGAAACAGCTCAGGCCTTTGTTGTCGCCGGGGTTCGTGGGCGCCTGCAACCCGCCCCCATCCCAATGTTTGATCGCCTCGAGCTGGGTGATCAGCCCTTCCCGAGTGAGGTTCGAGCCGAGCGCGGCCGCGGCCTGAGCGAACAGCAGGCCGGCCGAGAACGCCTGGACCCCAAGGGTGGTCGGGGGCGTCTTCGGCGACGCCTTCTTCAGCCATTGCAGGTACACCTGCAGCGCAGGATTACGGTCCGCCTCCTCGAACGGCGCGGTGTTGGTGAGCACGAGCGCGCCCTCGGTCCCCGGCTTCCCGGGAAAGCTCTCGTCGTAGTACTGCTGGCCGAGGTCAACGACCTTCGGCTGCAACCCGGCATCACTCATCGACTGCAGAAGATGCTCCATCTCCGACAGCGTGGTGATGTCGGTGACCCATTCGACGCCCTTGTCGTTGAGCTCGCTGACAATCGGGCTCCACGTCTGTACCAATACATCCGTCGGGTTCGAGTACACGAAACTGAACCCGGCCGCCTGTTGGTATGCGTCGCGTTGACGGGCGGCCTGCGTGCGACCGACCGGCAGGTTCGGCCACATGATCGCCGCTTTCTTGATCGCGTCCGGAAAGCGCTTGGCGATGAACAGTCCGGCGCCGACCGGATACGACGTGCCGGGATTCGGGACCGGCTGAAACACGCGCGGCGAAAGACCCTTGACGTACGTGGCGGTATAGGCGGCCACCTCAACAAGCTTGCATTGCACCATGGTCACCGCGCCAGGATCGTCGACGACGGAACCCGAGCCGACCAGCGCGAAGATGTTGTCCTCACACGCCTGCTTCATCGCGTCGGCCTCGTTGAGGATCTTTGAGTCGTAGTGCTTGAGCACGAGCTGACGTCCGTTGATCCCACCCAGGCTGTTGCAGAACTGCACGAACGCCTCGACCGAGCCGTCGATACCGGCCGTCGGCACCGCGACCACCCCCGACTTGTCGGAGATGACACCGATGGTGATGCTCGTGTCGGTGACACCCTTCTCGGTGGCACCTCGAGCCGGCTTCACCCTCCCGCACCCGGGCTTGAGCGTCCCCACCGTCGTCGCTCGTGCCGGGGCCGCGCCGCCGCGGGCCGTCGGAGTACCAGCCGCGCCGACCTCGACACCCGGCGGAGGGCCGCTCTCCCGAGACCCGCAGGCCGTGGCGACCAGCGACACAACCAAGACGACGGCCGCTCCACGAAGCCTCATCACTGCCCCCTCGCGCCGTCCGCGCCGAGTCACGCGCGCATTTCTTAGCATCTCTCTGGCGAACCTGCATCAGGATCCCTCCGCCCGCACGAACCGGAGGGAACGTCGTACGTGAACGGCTCGGCGGCGTCGACCTCGCCGTCACCTACGAGATGTCGGTCACTGCACGATCGGCGGCTCGGTGAACCGGTTCGTCGCCGGCGAGATCTCGGCTTCGGACAACTCCTCGGACGCATCTGTCGGGGCAACAGGCGGCTCCGCGCGCTCCCCCTCGTGCTCCGAATGACGACCCGCGCGGAGATCTCGACAGAGCCTCCACGTGAACAAGCCGACGAGCGGCGGGACGACGAGCACACCGATACGGAACGTCCACAGAACGGACCCGAGGCTGACGTCGAGCCTCTGGGCCCAGATGTCCTGCCCGCCGGCGAGCAGGAGGATCCCGTAGAAGGTGAGGGCGGTGACGCCGAACGCAGTGCGCACCGGTCCATCGGCCGGGCGGTCGAGGAGATGATGTTCGGCGTCGTCGTGCGTGAACCGGCGCTCGAGGAACGGCCACGCGAACAGCAACGCGAACGTGATGCCTGGCAGCACGATCGCGGGCCAGAAGAGCTCCGAGACGTCGTAGGTGCCCAGGTGCAGGTATACGGGCGGAAAGATCCGGAGCGCGCCTTCGATCCAGCCCATGTACCAGTCGGGCTGGGCCGCGGTGCTGACGGCTGCCGGGTCGAAGGGTCCGTAGAGCCAGACCGGATTGATCTGGGCGAGACCGCCGAGCAGCGCGAGCACACCGGCGACGAGCGCGAACAGCCCGACGCTCTTCGCCGCGTAGGTGGGCCACAACCGCGATCCGACGACATTGTCCTCGCGCCGGCCGCGGCCCCGGAACTGCGTGTGTTTCTGGCGCCACAGGATCGCGAGGTGCGCGCCGAGCAGGGCCGCGATCGCGGCCGGGATGATGAGGATGTGAATGACGAAGAGGCGGCTGATGATGTTGTCCGCCGGAAACTCTCCGCCGAAAACCAAGAAGGCAGTCCACGTCCCGAGGATCGGTATCGCGAGTGCGATCGAATACGCGATCCGCAAGCCGGTACCCGAAAGGAGATCGTCGGGCAATGAGTACCCGGCGAATCCGTTGAAGATCGCGAGCACGAGCAGGGTGACTCCGACGATCCAGTTGAGCTCCCGCGGCCGGCGGAACGCACCGGTGAAGAAGATCCGGCAGAGGTGCAGGACGATTGCACCGATGAACACCAGCGCAGCCCAGTGATGGATCTGTCGCATCACGAGACCGGCCCGCACATCGAAGCTGAGCCGGATCGTCGACTCGTAGCTTTGCGACATCGCGACACCCTGGAGGGGCTTGTAGCTGCCGTTGTATACGACCGTCTTGGTGCTGGCGACGAAGAAGAACGTCAGGTACACACCCGTGAGGATCAGTACGACGAAGCAATAGAGAGCGATCTCCCCGAGCATGAACGACCAATGATCGGGAAATACCTTGTTGAGCGACGACCGAGCAAAGCGCGACGTACCGAGTCGATCGTCGATCCAACGGCTCAGTCGTCTGATCAGCACGGCCCCGCCAGGGTTCGTTCGCGGGCACGAGCATCGGCTCGGTCCATCGCCGAGAGCCATCCGGCGAACATCGTCGCGCCCGCGACGACGAGTGCCACTCCGCCAAAGCCCCACATGACGGCGCCGGCGACCTGTTGATCGCGGACCGCGGCGGCTCCCGCTCCGTAACTCGCGTACCAAGACGTCGACGCGAGCGTCATGAGAAGACCGAGCCCCGTTGCCGGCAGAGTCGCGACGAACACACCTATCACTCCGAGTCCGCGATTCTCGCGGCGGCCTGCGCCGAGAACCATCCACCAAAAGAACGTCGAGGTCGTGACGAACGAAAAGTGCTCGAGCGAATGGACCCACTGGTTCCGCAGCGCGGCCTCGTAGAAGACCGGAAGGTGCCACGCGCCGAGCGTCGAGGTCGCAAGCGCGAATGCGAATGCAGTCCATACGAACCAGTAGTGGTTCTCCTGCGATCGGAGCACGCGTCTCCATACCGGCTGGACGTGCCGGCGACCGGCCGAGGGCAATGCGTACAACGCGATCGTCAGCGGTGCACCTGCGGCGAGAAGTGGCGGCGCGACGGCAATCAGCAATACGTGTTGCACCATGTGCCAGGGCAGGCTGGTGTTCACGAGCCCATCGAGCGGTGGCCCCAGGGCGATCAGCAACACCGCGAAGCCCACGACGAGACTCAGGACCTGTTGGGGCGAGACGATGCGACGTCCGCCGGCGACATTCCACAGCCGCTGAACGCCCCGCGCGGAAACGCACGCGCTCAACACCAACAGGGGCAGGACGGGCTCAGCCACCGGTCCGGATGAAGTAGATGTAGCTGCCTTCGAGCACGATCAGCAGCAGGTTGATGCCGTTGACGAGGATACCGAGCAATCCGAGGAACCGCATGCGCCCTTCGACGGTGCCGGCACCTTCGTCGTCGGTGCCGGCCCGCGCGATCAACCACGACAGCCAGAGCGCGTACAGCGTCACCGCGACTGCGACCGCGTTGCCGACGTAGAACAACCAGAAATAGCCGTGGTCGTGCACGAACGCGACGAGGGCCGCAAACGCGGCGAGGTGCACGATCCAAGCGATGATGCCGGCGACGAGCGCGAACCACACCAGGAAGCCGCGTTCCGGGAACTCCCGCAGCCGGAGGTTCATCGTCCGAAGTGGGGCGAGACGATGAGCGACGTGAACACGAAGATCCAGACTCCGTCGACGAAGTGCCAATAGAGCGCGAAGACCTCGGGGGTCACGTGGTGCTCGACGGTGATCCGGCCGGTCAAAGTCTTGGCTTGCACCACGCCGTTCATCAGGAGCCCGGCAAATACGTGGAGCGCGTGCAGCCCGAGGATCACGTAGAAAAGCGAGGCGTACGCGTTGTCGCGCCAGCCGAAGCCCATGTTCACGAAGTCGTACGCCGTGTTCGCGAGGAAAGCGGCTCCCATCACGAAGCTGATGAGCAGCCCGAGCTCGACCTGCCGCATGCGTCCGCGTACGAGCGCCGACTCCATCCAGAAGATCGGGATACTGCTCCCGAGCAGCACGACAGTGAAGATGACGGCGCGGGGCAGTTCTGGTGGTTGGATGTCGCCCAAGGGCCATGTGGCGGAACTCGCGCGGATGAAGAAGTACGCCGACAACAAGGCGAGGAAGATCATCGCCTCGGTCGTGATGAGCACGACCATTCCCCACCACGCGGTCGGGTAACCGCGGTCGCGGGGGACGGGGACGACGGGGACGACCGTCTGGGTCATCGGAGGTCCTCGTCCGTCCGCCACAGCCAATGCATCAGCGCGAGTCCGCCGACCGCGATGCCGACGACCGCGACGACTGCGGCGCTCACCAACAGGCCGACGAAGAGCAGTGCGATCCCCAGGGCGACGATGAACGGGAGATAGGTGGGCGCCGGGATCCCGAGCGTGCCCTGCGGCCGCGCGCTGAGACCCTCGGTGATCGGCATGGTCTTTTCGAGTGCGCCCGACACCGTGAGCGATCGCGTGACCTCATCGTCGGCGGGAGCCACGATCGGCAGCGGGTGCGGCTCGTCCCACAACGGATGGCGGCTGCCGACGACAGGGGGCGCCGCGAAGTTGTACTCCGGTGGCGGCGACGTGGTGGACCATTCGAGCGAATCCGCGTCCCACGGATCGGGAGGCGCGGGCGTACCGCGCCACTGACTCCAAATGAAGTTGAAGAGTGTGAGCAGTGTGCCGAACGCGAACAAGAACGCGGCGATGCTGATTACCAGGTTCAGCCCATCCCAGCCAAGCCCCGGGTCGTAGGTGTACACGCGCCGCGGCATGCCCCGCAACCCCAGGATGTGCATCGGGAAGAACGTCACGTTGAACCCGATGAACATCGTCCAGAAACTGATTTTGCCGAGACGCTCGTTCAACAGCCGTCCCGTCATCTTCGGGAGCCAGAAGTAGAGCGCGCCGAAGATCGGGAACACGACGGCGCCGTTGAGCACGTAGTGGAAGTGCGCGACCACGAAGTAGCTGTCGGTCACCTGCCAGTCGAACGGAAGCACCGCGACCATCACGCCCGTGATCCCACCAAGGAGGAAGATCAGCAGAAACCCGATCGCGAAGAGCATCGGCGTCGTGAACCGCACGACCCCCTTCCACATCGTCGCGATCCACGCGAAGAACTGCACGCCACTCGGGATAGTGATGATCAGGCTCGCGGCCGAGAAGAACGACAAAGCGAGCGCGGGAATCCCCGTTGCGAACATGTGGTGTACCCACACGCCGAAGCTGATGAAGGCGACGGCGACGAGCGCCGTGACGATCCAGATGTACCCCGCTAGGCGCTCCTTGGAGAACACCGGGATGATCATTGAGACCATTCCCGTAGCGGGGATGAAGAGGATGTACACCTCGGGGTGCCCCCAGAACCAGAACAGGTGTTGGTAGAGCAACGCGCTTCCGCCCGCGCTCACGGTATAGAAGGTCGTTCCGAAGAGCCGATCGAGCTCGAGCAACGCCGCCGCGACCGTCACTGCCGGGACCGCGAAGATCACCATGAACGAGAAGACCAACATCGACCACACGAAGATCGGCATCCGGTTCAATGTCATGCCGGGTGTCCGCAACTTGAAGATGGTGACGATGAAGTTGATTGCGCCGACGGTCGTCGAGATACCGACGAAGATCACGCCGAGACCCCAGAAGTCGATGTTGACACCCGGCGAGTACGCCTTCGACGTCAGCGGCGTGTATGCGAACCATCCGCCGTCGGGCGGATGACCGATGACGAAACTCGAGAAGAGGAAGGTCGCCGCCAACACGAAGACCCAGTAACTGAACGCGTTGAGCCGCGGGAACGCCATGTCGCGGCTGCCGATCATCAAGGGGACGAGATAGTTCCCGAATCCGGCGAGCACAGGAGTGTTGAACAAGAAGATCATGGCCGTTCCGTGCATGGTCATGAACTGGTTGTACGTCTCCGGGCTCAACACCTGCGCGTTCGGTTCGGCGAGTTGCACGCGCATCACGAGCGCGAGAAGTCCCGCGATGAAGAAGAAGACGAACGCGGTGTAGATGTAACGGATCCCGATTCGTTTGTGGTCGACGCTGTTGAAGAACCCCGGGATGCCGGGCGCGTCCTCCCACCTGTGTTCCAGCTCTTCCTCGAGCCCGGCTTCCGGCTTTTCGATCAGCGCCATGTCACCTACTTCAGGCTTTCGAGGTACGCGACCATGTCGGAGACCTCGCGGTCCGAGAGCGTCAGGAAAGACGGCATGAGTACGCCGGGCTTGACGGACGGCGCGTTCCGGATCCACCGCTCGAGGTTTTGTGGGTTGTTCAACAGCACACCCGCGCCCAGTGCTTGGCGAGCACCGATGTCGGTCAGGTCGGGACCGGCGACGCCGGTCGCCGTCGTGCCCGCAATCGTGTGACAACCGGCGCAGGCCTCGCGCTGGAGCGCGACCTGACCCGCTTCCGCGGCATCGGACGCAGGCTCACGGCTCACGATCTGACGGCGCGCGAGCCAGCGGCCATACTCGCCCGGGGATACGACGTACACCCGCAGGCTCATGTGCGCGTGTTGCACTCCGCAGAACTCGGCGCACCGGGCGAGGTACGTGCCGACCACATCGGGCGTGAACCGCAAGCGGTTCGTCTGGCCGGGGATCGCGTCCTGCTTCCCGGCGAGCTCTGGTACCCAGAAGCTGTGGATGACGTTGTCGGAGTTCAACACGATCTCGACCGGTCGTCCCGCCGGGAGATACATCTCGTTCGCGGTCGTCACTCCTTCGCCCGGGTACGTGACGGCCCACCACCACAACTTGCCGACGACGTCGATGCGCAGATCGTTGCTCGACGG